>JANQLI010000357.1 GCA_028280675.1 Alphaproteobacteria bacterium | reverse complement strand
TTTATATTGCGCTGGCCGATGAACAAGGGGTGGATCGGGCGAAGCTGCAAGGCACAACACAGAACGACATTATCAAAGAATACCTCTCGCGCGGCACCTATATGTTCCCACCGGAGCCGAGCATGCGTCTGATTACGGACATGATTGCTTATACGTATGCGGAATGTCCGAAATGGAATCCGATGAATGTGTGTTCCTATCACTTGCAAGAAGCTGGTGCGACGCCAGTGCAAGAACTGGCTTTTGCCTTAACCACGGCGATTGCCGTTTTGGATCATGTCAAGGCATCGGGGCAAGTGTCGGATGCGGACTTCCCAAAAGTCGTTGGGCGTATTTCGTTCTTCATGAATGCTGGTCTCAAGTTCATTACTGAGATCTGCAAAATGCGCGCCTTTGTCGATCTCTGGGATGAGATTTGCCAAGAGCGTTACGGTGTAGAAGACCCGAAATATCGCCGCTTTCGTTATGGCGTGCAGGTCAACTCATTGGGTCTCACCGAGCAACAGCCGGAAAACAATGTCTATCGCATCCTTGTCGAAACGCTGGCTGTGGTGCTGTCGAAGGACGCCCGCGCGCGCGCGGTGCAATTGCCTGCGTGGAATGAAGCGCTTGGTCTGCCGCGGCTGTGGGACCAGCAATGGTCTTTGCGTATGCAGCAAGTGCTTGCTTATGAAACAGACCTTTTGGCCTATGACGACATCTTCACCGGGTCAGAGGTGATGGACGCCAAAGTCGCAGAGCTGAAATCCGCCGCAAGAGAGGAAATCGCCCGCATTGATGCGATGGGCGGTGCGGTGCCTGCGATTGAATCCAGCTATATGAAAAAGCAGCTCGTGCAATCGAACGCTTTGCGTTTGTTGGCCATTGAATCTGGCGACCAAATTGTTGTCGGTGTGAATAAGTTCACTGAGACTGAACCCTCGCCTTTGTCATCAGGGGAGGACGATGCGATTCTCACAGTGCCAGAATCGGTCGAGACCGAACAAGTCGCGCGGCTCAATGCGTGGCGTAAGACTCGCGATCAAGCGGCCGTTGATAAAGCGCTGGCAGATTTACAAGCCGCAGCAGAATCAGGCGCCAATATCATGCCGCCGTCGATTGCGGCTGCGAAAGCAGGTGTCACCACGGGCGAGTGGGGCGCATGCCTTCGCGCGGTCTTTGGCGAATACCGCGCGCCAACCGGTGTTGGGGAAGCGATCACCGAAGCGGATATTCAAGACATGTTGGCTGCAATCCGCAAACGTGTCGATACAGTCTCAGACACGTTAGGTCATCGCCTGAAGCTTTTGGTCGGAAAACCCGGTCTTGATGGCCATTCCAATGGCGCGGAGCAAATCGCCGTGCGGGCGCAAGATTGCGGCATGGATGTGGTCTATGAGGGGATTCGCCTGACGCCGGAGCAAATCGTCACCGCAGTTCAAGACGAGGGCGCCGATGTGGTCGGGCTCTCCATCCTGTCCGGTTCCCATGTGCCCCTCGTGCGGGATGTGATGAACCGCATGCGGGATGCCGGTCTCACCCATATTCCCGTGGTGGCGGGCGGGATTATTCCCCAAAATGACGCGCAAATTCTGAAGCAAATTGGCGTGACAGCGGTCTACACACCGAAAGATTTCCATCTGACCCAGATTATGGATGATATTGTCACCTTGGTGGACAAGAGCGGGAGCTAAGCGGGCCTCCATTGACGCCTTGAATCGCAGAGGAGTCCCTTTGTCTCTTGCCGGGTGTATGTCTGTGGATGTACTCTCGTAACTCACGCATACTGTCAGTCGCTTTCGGGCTGCGTATCTGCCCACATTGATATTTGCCACATATATTAAGTGGCGCCACACAAAGTCATTGGGCTCTTATGCCGTATTTTGGGAAGAAAAAGACGCAAAAGCATGTTTCGCTTCATGCCATAGATCGCATTCTGGATCGCGATCAGCATGATGCCGAGCTGCAGTTTGCTTATCTCAAAATCGCGTCTGATATTGAGCCGCAAAGCCAGGATGATATTGAGATCTTGCGGAAATGTTTTTGGCGCACGCTTGGCCTTATGGTGAAAACCTCCGATAAACAGCGTCTGTCTGAACTCACGGCTGTTCTCACCAGCCTCAGTCAGCATATCTTGGTGCCGCACAAGCTGAATGTCTCATCCGGGTTCAAATGGCCCGATGTCTTCGTCCCTGAAGCCAAAGCCGGCACCGTCATCTCTCAGATCGGAAAATATACGCTTCTCAAAATGGGATTGATTCTCGGTGGACTGATGGGCGTTTTAGCGACCCTTGCCATTCTCTATGGCGCTTTTGAATGGGGCGTTTTGGATATGTGGATGAGCGTGCTCCGTGATGGCGCCCAATTCCTGATAGCAAAAATAAATCAATAAAAACAGCATCTTAAGAACGCATTCCCAATGTGCCGCATGAGCCAGTGTGTCACATTCCTGCCTAAATTGCCCAAATTGATCTTGGCATTGCCCCATTCTCTCCCCATCGCAGACCATTTTGGCAACTAATTTTTAACCATACCGAGAGCGGGGCGAGAGCCAAAAACAAAACAATCTCACAGTCTTTCGGCACACGAACTGAGAATCATAAACGGGGCGAACCAATGGCTAAAATTTCAAATCCTTTCGGAAAGAAAGATCTTATCGAAGAGACGTTTAATTTTGAAGCTATCACTCGGCTAGAATCAAAGCTGAAGAAGCATAAAGCTCTCTCTGGTGAGCAGCATGCATCGCTTTTGCAGGATCAAATTGATAGTATGAAACTCAGGTTAGAAAGGCCTGTTGACACACCGACATGGGGTCCTTCACTCGAATGGTTAAGAAAAGTTTTCAATAAAAAAGATAAGAATAAGGAAGTTCATAAGGGTGGTGTATCTACCAATAGTCAGGACGTAATTTCTGAAAATCTCGATACGAGTGAGCATTACTATAAATACTGGTTTCTATATTTAGCTGTTGTGATTTTAGGTGTGCTCGTAACTGCTGGCGCGCTTTATGTTGATTATCAAATTATGCATGAATTCTGGTCGCGGATTGTTGCGAATGAATTTATGGAAGTGCCAGATTCGCTCGCCAATAGCGTTGTTTCAAAATCCGCACAAGTTATCTTCGCCACGGCGGCGTTCCACTTTGTCCTGACTCGTTGGAAAGCTAGCCGAACAATCTTCATAGGTGTCTTCTTTGCATTGACAGTAATCATGATTTCAGGCTTTGGCTTTATGATTAGCAATATTACTATGCCTGATAATCCAGAATTGATGAATCCGGCTTCATCATCTGTTGAAGAGCCAGGTTTGTCAGATGCCTTAGTTGCAATGGGCCTTGCTACACCTGAAGAAGCTCCAGCCACAGATCTTTCGACGTACACCGATTCTACATTTGGGCAACCGAGCGCTTGGGCACTCTCTCTGATGAAGGGCATTCAAGATGCAAATCCATTCTTATGGATGTTTGTTCCTGGATTAGTTTTCCTCGTCGTGACAGGTATTGGTGCTTTGTCATTGCAGTTAGCAGAAGAAAACGTACAAAACTTAATACGGTCTTTCGATTACGTGTCTCGCAAACAACGCGTAGATGAATATCATCAACTTCGAAAATTCAAATATTACTTGGAGAATGGTGAAGTTCAGGGTTTCACATCCCATGAAGACGACGACACCCAATATCCCCGTGCTGTGTAAGAGTGAAGCGGAAACAATTACAACAAAGTTCTTAAAAAGATAAGGAGCGGGAAAAATGTTTGGACGTATGATTATCGGCGCATCAATGATTGCCTCAGCAGGTTTCGGCGCAAACACGGTTATGGACAATATGGGCATCAAAGCGACCAAAGCCGCTTATGCACAGCCAAGTCACGAGCGGATCGTCATCGGTTTAGACCTGAGCCTCAGCAATCCTCTCGTGAGTGATACATTATACTCTACGAAAGTTGCGCAACGTGTTGCCGAAGAAATTCAAGGTTTAGCGCCACGGTCTCAAATTATCGTGCGCTCTTTCGGCAGCTATGATGCGAGTTCAAATCCTCTGCGGTTTAATGAAACGATCAGCGCCAAGAAACGCCCGGACGTTGTGGCTAAGAATATTGAAACCCTCGTTGCCAATATTCCAACCTTGGTTGACCAAGGCCGCATCAAAGGCCAGGGCCGCACCAACATTCTCGCTTTCCTTGAGAATATGACTCAAGTGGTGGATTGTTCGGATGGCGTTCCGACACAGTTTATTTTGCTGACCGATGGTGTCGAAGAATCCGAATATGCGGATCTGCGCAAAGCCAATTCGCATTTGCCAGCAAATGTCGTCAAAGCCCGCGGTCAGTGCGACTCCTTACAGATTTTAGGCCTGGGTCAAGGTCTTGGCAGTCCAAGCGAAACCCAGCGCCTCCGTGTTGAATGGTCCAATTGGGCCACCGGTGATCAAAACAAACCCTTTGTTCAATTCGTTGGCTTGAACGACTGGTAAGATCACCACACAGCATTAGCCCCGCTATGCCTTGCCCCCGTCTGACCTGGACCCCCAGGATCAAGCGGGGGTCTTTTTTTGTTCTCTCACAGTGATGAAACAGCGCGCAGGATTGCTCTAGGCTGCTATTTTCTTGCCTTTGTTGTGTATTCGCGCAATCCTACACTTGTCGTTGCGTATGGGTGATGGAGGGGTCTATGTCAGGCCAAGGGCAAGCCACGTTCGAAAAAGTTTTCGGCTTTCGCAAACTCAAAAAACTTGAAGCCGCAATGAAAAAGCTCAGCCTTCTTGAGGCGGAGGATTACCAAAAAACCTTAGAACTCAATATCCTTAGCCTGGCTCAACGCTTATCGTTTCCGCTCACAGAGCCAAGCTGGGGACCAACGGCGCCGCAGCATGTGCAAACCGATAAATCGGCTGAAATCCCAACCCTTGAAGCGCTCTCGCGCGATCAATTCATTGCCATACAGAACAATCTTGAACTGAGCGAACGCATTGCCCGCTTTAGCTGGCTCTATGTTCTTGCCGCACTGCTCGGCCTTACCGTCGCAATCGGTGCGCTTTATTTTGATTATGAGATCATGACGGAGTTTTGGACGCGCGTTCTGGCGAATGAGTTTATGGAAGTGCCGGAAAGTTTGGCAGGCAGTGTGATTTCCAAATCCGCGCAAGTGATTTTTGCGACGGCGGCGTTTCATTTCTTGTTGAGTCGTCTTGCGGGCTGGGGCCGCACCCTTTTTATTTGGGTGTTTTTTATCCTGACATTCGGCATGATTGTCGGGTTCGGTCTGATGAATGCGAATATTTCCATGCCGGTTAATCCGGAAGCGCTCGCCCCGACAGCGGATCAAGGGCCGACCTCTATCCGCGATGCTCTCGGGGA
>JANQLI010000342.1 GCA_028280675.1 Alphaproteobacteria bacterium | reverse complement strand
TGGATTGCGTTCATCAGCCACAGCGCGAAAGCGTTCCATCTCCAGAAGAGCGGCCGCCCGGCGTGCGCGTAACTGTTCCAGTTGTGAGCGTGTTGTTGTCGGCGCCAAATTAATTAACGCTTCGCCTTGTTTGACAATCTGTCCTTCGCGCACATGAATGGCGGAAACGATCCCCCCTTCAAGATGCTGGATCGCTTGAATATCGCTTTTGGGGATTACTTTCCCCTCGGCTTGCGCCATCTCGGTCACTTCTGTGATGCCGGCCCAGATCACAGTGCCGACAATCAATCCGCAGATCGTATAAATGAGCGACGTATAGAGTTGTGGAGGCTGTGTTTCCTCAAGCTCGATTGATTGCACCAAATAACGCGTCTGAGGTTCTTGAGGTGTGAGCATTTTCTTGAGGGAGTCGAGATGTTTCTCATGCATCATCTGTCATCCTTTTTATCTTGGCCCAATTTCTGGGCGAGGGTTAAAGCGTCGTCGGGGGCTCCCTGAAATTCCAGCACACCGTGATGAAGCACAAGCACGGAATCAGAGAGGCGAATATGACTTGGGCGGTGACTGACCATGATGATGGTGCGTTGCCCTTTGAGGCGTTCAAGAAGATCCATAAAGATCTGATCACCATCATAATCAAGAGATTGGGCCGGTTCGTCTAAAAGAACAATGTCAGATGGACGGATGAGCGCGCGCGCGATATTCAAACGCTGTAAGAAGCCGGGGGGTAAGTCTTCAATATGTCCATCACCGATGCGTGTTTCAAAGCCTTCGGGGAGGCTTTCCACCATCTCATAAAGACCCGTGAGACGCGCGGCCGTCTCGATATCTTGGTCTGAGGCCAGTGGTTCAGATAAACGCAAGTTCTGTGCGATTGTGCCATAAAACACATGGGCTTGTTGCGGCACATAGGCAATTTTCTGCCGCAACTCTTGTGGATCAACCTGGCGCAGGTCCACGCCGCCAATTGTGACAGTCCCCCCTTGCGGTTGATACAAGCCAGAAATCAATTTGATAACGGTTGACTTACCAGAGCTATTCGATCCGATGATTGACACAAGAGACCCTTTGGGAATGCGGAACGTTGCGCCGAGTAACGCTGGGTCTGTGTCGGCTGAATAGCGGAAACTCACGCGGTTAAAAATGATGTCGCCCTCAATCTTTTCTTTCAAAAGACGCGATTTGCCCTGCGTGCCTTCCGATGGCATCTTCATCAAATTATTAAGCTGCATGAGTGAACGCTTGATTTGATCAAGTTTGGTGTAGGCCAGAAAACCAGTTTGGATCGGCGCCAGAACGCGCCATGATAAGATCATGGTGGCAATCAAAGCGCCGATAGTCGATGTGCCATCAAGGACGCCATAGGTGCCAACAACCAAGATCAAAATACCTGAGAGAACAATCAATCCATGACTTAAAGAATCCATGATGGCGGAATGGAACTCGGCCTGGTGTTGGCTCTGCGCGGCCCGTGCAGATGAAAGGCGGTAACGGTTGAGCCACATGCTCTCACCGCCCATCTCTTTCACCGTGCGCACGTGAAGGAGCGTTTCGATCAGCATATCATCGCGTTTTGTGCCATAGGTGCCCGATTCTTTGGTCATGGCTTTGACACGCGGCAGCACAAAGCAACTGAGGGCCGCAAATCCGGCGAGCGTGAAGAGCGGAATGAGCGCCAGTTGTCCACCGATAATGGCAATGACTCCTAAGGTGAGAAGCGTGTAGGGCAATTCAAGAACGGTCATTGCCAGGGGGCCCGTGAAGAAATCACGGAGTGATTCAAACTCCTTGATCCGAGAAAGCTGTGCGCTCACCGCTGCGCGTTCGGTAAAGGCCGGAGGTAAGGTGAGTATTTTTTCAAATGTTGCGGCGCCAATCATGTAATCCAAGCGTCCGGCGACAAAACCAACAATACGTGTGCGAATCAGCCGGAAGCTGAGATCGGCAGAAAAGATGATCACCACACCTAAGAAAATGTAAGGCAGTGTTTCTGGAGACCGCCCCCCGATGACCCGATCATAGATAAACATGATAATCAACGGGAAGACAATTGCGAGAATATTGGTGAAAAACGATACGATCAAGAGCATGCGAATCGCGTGTTTGAAACGGCTGACCGCTTTGCCGAACCAGCCCAACATCTTTGAGTCAAGTTCCCGGTTGCTTTGATCATGTAACGTGAAAAAATAGGCTGTGCCTTCGATATTGCTTTCATCGATAGGAAGCGTGGTGTTCTCGCCGTCGCGCCATATCACGAACCCGGAATGTGTTTTTTCGAATATAGGATAGACATCGCCATCTTTTGTTTCAAAAAGACAAGGCAGAAGACGCGCGTCAAGATCTTTCAGGTGGATGCTACTTGGATGGCTATCATAGCCAAGCTCGATAAAGGCATTCCGTAAATCAACAATATCAATATCATTTGCAAAGTGCGGAAAACTTTCAGCGACATCACGCACATCGCCAGACCAGCGTAAGGCTTCGAGCAACGGCAAAAAACATGAAGCGAGGTTGGACGTTCCACCGACATTTTCAACACCGCGTTCTCGTAGGACCCGGGCTAGAGTATCTGTATTTGATGATGAAGAGGGTTGTGGGGTCATGACGCGGCTCTCTTCTCATTTTTCACTTCTGATTTCTGAGCTGCGGCTTCATCGCTTTCCTCAAGATCGCGCCCTGAACGCTTTGCCATGTCATCACTCAATTCTTGAAGTTTTGAGAGCGCCGGTCTTTGCGGTGGCTGTGGTGAGGACATGTTTTGACGCTCGCACATTTTTCCATCCTTCAGATCGTAAACGACGTCGCAGAAGTTGAGAAAGGAAGGGCGGCAGGTGCCAAGGACCATCGTTTTGTTGGTGCGGATTCCCATCAAGGCCTTTTTCAAACGGTCATCACTCTCAAAATCAAGACCGCTATGCGCATTATCGAATAAGATGATGGGCGGGTTGTCCACCAAGACGCGCGCAATAATGAATTGTTGCTGCAGACCACTTGGCAGAGCATTGACGATGGACCCGCCGAGGACGGTTTCTAATCCTTTTGGCAGGCGTACAATAATGTCATCAAGGCCAAGAAGGCGTAAGACATCAATGGCGCGTTTTTTGGTTTCCCCTTCGCGGAAAGAAGTGATGTTTTCTAAGATTGTTCCGTGAAAGATGTGGCCAAATTCTGGCATATAGCCAATTTGCTGGCGGACACTCTCAAGATCCATATCATGGATATTCTGACCATCGATTAAAACCTGCCCTTCAACGGGACGGATAAGTCCGTTGATCAGGGCAAAGAACGTGCTTAATCCACAGCCATTCCCGCCGGTGATCCCGATCGTGCTGCCTGCAGGTATGTGTAAGCTGAGATTTTGAAAGATCCACGGCTGGTCGTCGTGATACCGAAACGAAACATTCTTAAACGTAATCTCGCCTTTTATGTTTGGCATGGTTTCACAAGCGCCAGCATTTTCTGGGGTGAGGTTAAACACCTCTTCGAGATCGTGTTCGGCGATCTGAATGCTTTGGTAACGAATCCAAAAATTTAAACCGCGCAGGACAGGTTGCAGAACGCGGCCCGTGAGCATCGTCCCGGCGGCAAGGCCTCCCAGTGTCATTTCTTGGGCGATCACTGAAAAACTGCCAATCGCGACATAGGTCACCATGGCGAACTGTGAGAATGTGGTGGCAAGATTCATGCTCATGGCATGCAATTGCCCGAGATTAACAACTTCATTGGCGGATTGCTTCAAAAGCCGTTCATGGCGGCGGACCATCATGCGTTCCATGCCTAACGACTTTACTGTATGTACCCCTTGAAGTGTTTCAATCAAAAAATTATGACGTCTTTTATCGGTCTGGGCGTGGCTTTGAAGGGCGTCCGTCAGACGATTGCCCATATAATACACAATACACAAAAGCACACCGAGTAAGACGAGTGGCACGAGAACCAATGCACCACCGATCAATGTGATGAGCGAAAGAAAAATCACCACAAACGGCAAGTCGATAGCGAGCGTGGCGGCTTGTCCCGTATAAAAGTCACGGATGGACTGAATGCTTGAGATGCGATCCGTGTAAACAGTGGCGCTTTCTTCACTATATGCCGTGTAGTCGCTCTTGAGTAATGATTGGAAAGCTTGCAACGCTGTGCGGTGTTGATAACGCGCGCCTAATGCGGAAAGAAGCTTTGTACGAATGATGCGCAAAACGATCTCGGCGATAAGCCCAACACACAACACCGCAACAATGGCAAGTAATGTTCCAAAAGCTGCATTGGGAATAATGCGGTCATACACTTGCAAGATCATAATCGGCAACATCATCCCCAAGAGATTGATGAAGAACGATGCCGTTAAAATGTCGGGCCTTCGCCATGCATCAGGGGGCCGAAAAGAGGTTTTACGCAATATCATAACTCGCAAGGCATGTATAATTATCAATATAGTTTCGAGTATTAACCTTAGAGGCCTTGATTTTTAGTAAATTTGGTAGGTCTTTTTCTGGGCCTCATAACCGTTAGGGTTTGGTGAAGCTTGAAATTTTTCATGGTTGTCAATCCCTAATAGCCATACGGAAATAAGTTTCGGTTAACTAAAGAAGTTAAGCGAAACTTTATGCTTCTCGCCCATTCTTCCCGACGTGTCATTGTCTGTATGCAGACAGATGTGTAAGTTGGTTAATAAGGTGTGAACATGGCTGATAAGGGTGATGAACCAAAGCAAAGTGAGCAGGCGATCAATAAAGCCCATGATGCAAGTCAAGATAGTACAAATCTCACAGTCAAAGATACACAGCTTCTGGATTCAGACTTCGTTCTTGATGTGACCCCTCATCAAGGAGGGGCAGCCGGTGACACGGCTGTTTTGCAAAATATTCATTATGGTCATAGGGAGCCTTTTAGCATTCAATGGGCAACGGACCCAGCGCAAGACGGGGCAGTGTTTCAGTCTGAGCTTGACCAACCGATTATAAGTGAAGTCAGTTTCACGCCGCTTGACATCCCATTCATTGAGTTAGGACCTTTAGATCATTCATCTGTCCCATATCCGACTGTGGATGCAACGCCTCAAGAAGACACCCCTGCAACGCAGCCAGCCGAGAAAGCGTTCTTCGACCAGACGGATCCCACCAATCTTGAATTTGCCCCTCCAAAAGCGGTTCAGGTAAACGGCCTTCCATCCGATGAGTCTGAACAATCATTTGATGACATCCTTTTCACAACGTTCGGCCCTAGTGACGAATATCTGGATGGTGATGATGACACAGAAGCGGATTCTGAGGATCTCACAGAATCGGTAAACACGGCGCCTGTTGTCGGCGATGTGGATCTTGGCGCGACGGCGGAAGATACAAGCGTGACGTTTTCTGAGTCTGATCTTTTGACGAATGCCTCAGACGTGGACGACGATACGCTCTCCGTGACAGAGGTCAACATTGATCCATCGGTGGGCACTGTGACCGATAACGGCGACGGCACCTATACCTTTAATCCAGCGGAGAACTTCAATGGCGATAATGTGCCGCTGATCTTCAGTGTGACCGATGGTGTTGCAACCGAGAGTGCAACGGCCTCCCTCGACGTGACACCCGAGAATGACGGTCCTACGGTCGGCAATGTCGATCTTGGATCTACTGCGGAAGACACCAGCGTGACGTTCTCAGAAGCTGATTTGCTTGCGAATACGTCTGATGTGGACGGAGATGCTCTCTCTGTAACGGAAGTCAGCGTTGATCCGTCGGCAGGTTCTGTGACTGATAATGGGGACGGCACTTACACCTTCAATCCAGCGGAGAATTTCAACGGCGATGATGTGCCGCTCAACTTCACAGTCAGTGATGGTTCAGAAACGGACACAGGTACAGCGATACTGGACGTGAGCGCAGAAAATGACGGTCCAGTGGTTAGCAATATCGATCTTGGATCAACATCCGAGGACACCAGCATCACTTTCAGTGAAGCTGATCTTCTGGCGAATGCGTCTGATGTGGATGGCGATACGCTTTCTGTAACAGAGGTGAGCATTGATCCATCGGTGGGCACTGTGACCGATAACGGTGATGGCACCTACACCTTTAACCCGACCGAGAATTTTAACGGCAACGATGTTCCGCTGAGCTTCACGGTCAGTGATGGCACGGCGACCGAGAGTGCGACTGCCTCCCTCGACGTGACACCCGAGAATGATGGTCCGGTGGTTGGCAATGTCGATCTTGGGTCTACTGCAGAAGACACCAGCGTGACGTTTTCTGAAGCTGATCTTCTGGCTAACGCCTCCGATGTGGATGGCGATAGCCTCTCCGTAACCGAGGTGAGTGTTGATCCATCAGTCGGCACAGTGACTAATAATGGCGACGGCACCTACACCTTTAATCCAGTCGAAAACTTCAACGGCGATGATGTGCCCCTCAGCTTCAGTGTGACCGATGGCACCGCGACAGAGTCGGCGACCGCTCACCTCGATGTTGTGGCAGTCGCAGATGAACCAACTCTCAGCGTATCCATTTCTCCAATTGGGGGTGAGGCATTAGGTGGCAGTGGTCAAGATATCAACGGGACGAAGGCGGATGACCTCCTTCAGGGGACAAGTGGCGCTGATGATCTCTACGGTGGTTCGGGCAATGATACCATTTATGGTGATGTGTCTGTGTCAACCAATAATTATGCAGTTAACATCACGACAAACCTGACCGATACAGACGGCTCGGAAAGTTTATCGCTGACCATCAGCGGTGCGCCCGATGGAGCGGCATTCTCAGCCGGAACAAATAATGGCGACGGCACTTGGTCATTCACACCGGATCAATTGACCGATCTTCAGGTTGAGGTTCCGGAAGGAACACCTGCATTTGATTTGACAGTGCAAGCGGTTTCTGAAGAAGCAAGCAATGCAGGCCAGGCGATTGCCAGTGAAACGGCAACGGCTGAACCTGTTGTCTCTTCCGGTTCGGGTGATGTGATCCGTGGTGGCCGCGGCGATGACGAGCTCCATGGCGGTGCCGGGGACGATCAATTCTATGTCCGCGGTGGTGGTGATGGCACGGATACCGTTTATGGCGGTGAAGGTCATGACGAACTGATCGGCTCTGGCGGCAACGATATTTTCCGTGTTGAGGATAATCTATCGAATCTCGACAGTGTTGAAGAGATTGA
>JANQLI010000341.1 GCA_028280675.1 Alphaproteobacteria bacterium | reverse complement strand
ACCGCCCATATCTTGGCGGAAGCGGTCTTTATCAAGAATGTGATTGGTGTCGATGTCCCACAGGCGGCAGGAATCAGGACTGATCTCATCCGCCAAAATCACCCGCATCATGTCATTTTCATAATGACGGCCGAACTCAATCTTGAAATCAACCAAGCGAATGCCGATTCCTGCGAAAAGGCCGGTCATAAAATCATTCACCCGTAACGCCATGGCCATCATGTCATCAAGCTCGGGCGGCGTGGCCCATCCCAGAGCGGTGACATGCTCTTCTGAGACAAGCGGGTCACCCAGATCATCGTCTTTGTAGTAATACTCCACAATAGAGCGCGGCAATTGCGTGCCTTGCTCAAGGCCAAGGCGCTTGCACAGTGAGCCTGCCGCGACATTCCGCACGACCACTTCAATCGGAATAATCTCGACCTTTTTGACCAACTGCTCGCGCATATTGAGCGAGCGAATGAAATGGTTGGGAATGCCGATTCGTGTCAGATTCGTCATGATGTGCTCGGAGATGCGATTATTGAGCACGCCTTTGCCATCCAGAACGTCGTGTTTTTGATTGTTGAAAGCGGTCGCGTCATCCTTGAAATACTGGATCAGGGTGCCTTGTTCCGGCCCTTCGAAGAGAATTTTCGCTTTACCTTCATAGAGTTGCTTACGACGCTTCATTTGTGTCTTCCAATGTTTGTGTGCTGCTCAAGGCGGCTGAAGCGCTTGAAGCAGAAGCTGGGGCATCGCCCCAAAACCGCAATATGAATTATCGTTGTGGGGGATCACCCTGTTGCCCAACGATGCGTGTGCCCACGGGGTGCCTACATACAATTTTGCTGCTGCTGACGCAATCATTGAGATAGTGATTTCGTCCACGCAAAGGGCGTCAAAAAAGTGCGCTGTGAGACAATTTCACCCTTGAATTTCGGGCGGATTATGGCCCAATAACAGGGAACGCCCACCGGTTGGGCCCTCACGTATAAGGGAAAGACATATGTCCACTTTTGACGATCGCGAAAAAGGCTATGAGAGCCGTTTTGCCCATAATGCTGAAATGCGGTTCAAGGCCGAAGCGCGCCGCAATAAACTCCTCGGGCTTTGGGCGGCTGAGCTGATGGGGCTGTCTGGCGAAGAGGCCGACGCTTACGCCAAAGAGGTGATCAAATCGGATTTCGAAGAAGCCGGCGATGAAGACGTGTTCCGTAAGATCCGCGGCGATTTCGACGCGAAGAATATCGATCAGTCCGATCACCAAATTCGCCGGACAATGGATGAGTTGATGGCGAAGGCCGAACAACAAATCGAGGAAGAGGGCTGATCATTTCGCTTTCATAAAGCTTGCCGGGGGCGTCCAGGTGTCTGGATAATATGTGTTGCCCCAGCGGGTGATGCTTTGAACGCATGGTTCCAATATCAAGTTGAGAAGTAAATGATGCGCATACTTTCAATACTGGCCGCTTGTGCGGGTCTTGTTATCGGACAAACACATCTTGTGCTTGCCGATGGCGCCAAGGACCCTCACTATCCGCCGCCGCCTCAGCCGGACTTTGCCGATCCCTACGATATGCCGTCGGGCATTAAGCTGCCTGAAATGGTGCCGTGGCCAGAGGGCACATTGCCTGCAGTGGCAGAGGGGTTTGATCTGTCTCTCTTTGCCGAGATTGATGCGCCGCGCTGGATGTATGCGCTTGAAAATGGCGATGTGCTGGTTGCGCAATCGCGCACCGTCATCACCGACGCCTTTCCCGATGAATTTAAGCCCTTCCTTGAACAGATCAAAAAATCTGGAAATTTGGGAGAGAGCCCAAACCAGATCACCTTGCTCCGTGATAGTAATAAAGATGGCAAGATGGACGAACGTTTTGTTTTGCTTGAAGGATTGCGTCAACCGCTTGGGATGGTGTTACTGGGGGAGTATCTTTACGTTGCTAATACAGATGGTGTGAGGCGGTTTCCGTTTTCTGTTGGGCAAACACGTATTGAGGGCGAGGGCGCATTGATCGTTGGGCTTCCTGCGGATGGCATGAATAATCATTGGACGCGGAATATCGTCGCATCCCCCGATCAGAAAAAACTTTATGTGTCCGTTGGCTCGGCCACCAATGTGGATGAAGAACGCATTGATGAAAAAGATCCGCGCCGCGCGGCGATCTTAGAGATGAATCCCGATGGCACCGAATTGCGCGTCTATGCGTCGGGTTTGCGCAATCCTGTCGGGATGGCGTTTCAACCGGACACGGATGTGTTGTTCGCAACGGTGAATGAGCGCGATATGCTTGGCGATGATCTGGTGCCGGATTATTTAACCGGCGTGCGTGCTGGCGGGTTTTACGGATGGCCCTATTCGTATTTCGGCTCTCATGTGGATGAGCGCAAAGAGGGCGAGCGCGATGATCTCGTCGCCAAAGCCATCGTGCCAGATATGGCATTAGGG
>JANQLI010000225.1 GCA_028280675.1 Alphaproteobacteria bacterium | reverse complement strand
GTTTGAGCTGATCGCCGTCGAGAGAGGATTTGACATCGGACGGTTTACGCGCAAGCGATGTTGGACGGATCGCTTCATGCGCTTCCTGGGCATTCTTGGCTTTGCTTTTATAAACGCGCGGAGCATCAGGCACGTAGCGTACGCCATACTCACTGCCGATGACATCGCGCGCTTCGGTAATGGCTTCCTGAGCCATGCTCACGCCGTCCGTCCGCATATAAGTGATTAGACCTGTGGTCTCGCCGCCAATGTCTATACCTTCGTATAACTTTTGCGCTGTCATCATGGTGCGCGATGCATTGAAGCCCAGTTTGCGTGAGGCCTCTTGTTGTAATGTCGATGTGGTGAAGGGGGCGGCTGGATTGCGTTTTGTGGGTTTGCTGGTGACTGAGCCGACTGTAAAGCTTGACCCTTCAATTGCTTTTTTTGCTTCAAGGGCAAGCGTTTCGGTGTTGAGATCGAACTTCTCAAGCTTTTTTCCGTTTAAGACGGTCAGTCGTGTTTCAAAACGCTGTTTTTCAGCGTTGTGTGCATCTGCCACAAGTGTCCAATATTCTTGTGGGTTAAACTTTTCGATCTCAAGTTCCCGGTCGCAAATCAAACGCAGAGCAACAGATTGCACACGCCCAGCCGAGCGTGAGCCAGGCAATTTGCGCCACAGAACCGGCGACAGGGTGAAGCCAACAAGGTAATCAAGCGCGCGCCGGGCGAGATAGGCGTCTACAAGCTCATGATCAAGCTCGCGCGGGGAGTTCATCGCATCTAGAACAGCCCGTTTCGTAATCGCATTAAAAACGACACGTTCCACATCGACATTTTTCAAAGCACCCTTGTCTTTCAGCACCTCAAGCAAATGCCAGGAAATGGCTTCGCCTTCGCGGTCGGGGTCCGTCGCGAGGATCAGTTTGTCGGAGTCTTTGACGGCTTTGGTGATTTCATTGAGACGTTTTGCGGCTTTGGCATCCACATCCCAAATCATGGCGAAATCTTCGTCGGGATTCACAGAACCATTTTTCGAGGGCAAATCGCGAATATGGCCATAAGAGGCCATGACGACATAATCTTTTCCGAGATATTTGTTGATCGTTTTGGCCTTGGCTGGCGATTCAACAATGACAACATTTGCGCCCATAAGATTCCAATCCGTACACTTGCCGCAGAGGCGTTTCCTTACATTTCAGCCATTTATTACTTCCTCCTGCCCGGAAAAAGTTAATGAATCGGCAAGACATGAACGCCTTTAGTCTGAACTGACCGGGGACATTTGGTGAAAATGCGCCATATGTCAACTCACGCTTCATGAATTCCTGTCCACAGCGAAGCAAAGTGGCGGGTTTCTGGGTTTCTTCAGCAATACAACTTATTACAACCATAAGTGCGTTGAACAAAACAGCACTTTTTATGCTAGAACCACTATAAGGCGTGCAAAGCATAAAAATGCTATCAGGGGTTGCGTTCTGAACCATAAAAGCAAATTTAAGACGCGTGCGTCAGCATGGAATCGTGAGTTATGGTAACCCGCAACGGTGAGAGTGCCCAGGTCGATAAAGAGGTCCCGGACACCGGAAAAACCCGGTTACGGCGTGCGAATAATAAGATTTCGCGCGATCCCCGCACCGATCCGAAAAAACTGCTTGAATATATATTCGAAACGCTGTGCTCGCTCAGGGCTACGGCCAAGACGTTTGATCACCTGTTTTTAGCTTACCTGATCGAGATGGCGGCGCTTGAGGCGGAGAGCCAATTGAAAAGTATCAAAGATCATGAGAAAAGCGCGGTGAAGTCTGATTCATGAAATCAGAGAGACCATGCCGCCTGGATGCCTTTCAAGGCGCCCCGCCAATTCGAGTTCCAATAAGATTGTATGTACATAGGCAGGCGAGGTCTCGCCCTGACGGATCAGCTCATCAATACTCACAGGAACCGGTCCGAGAAGTTGAGTGACTCTCACACGTATCACCTCAAGTTCTTGTTCGTTGAGATGAATACCTTCGTCCTCTGCCTGTGACATCCAGCTCTCATCATGCGGCTCAAGAAGGCGTTGTGGCTGTAATCCGTTCAGAACATTCATCACATCATCAGCGTTTTCCACGAGCGTGGCTCCATCACGCAGCAATTGATTGGTGCCTTTTGCCCGTGGATCAAGCGGCGACCCTGGAATAGCAAAGACTTCGCGGTTTTGTTCAAGGGCAAATCGTGCTGTGATGAGCGATCCGGATTTTAAAGATGCTTCAATCACTAACACGCCTAAGCTCATTCCTGATATGAGACGATTACGTCTTGGAAAGTCACGCGCTTGGGGTTTTGTTCCGATAGGCAGTTCTGAGATGAGCACACCTTGCTTGGCGATGTTGTGATAGAGGGCGTCATTTTCGGGTGGGTAGATATGGTCAATGCCGCCTGCCATTACAGCGGCTGTCCCTGTAGCGAGTGATCCTTGATGCGCTGCTGTATCAATTCCGCGTGCAAGTCCTGAGACAAGAACGATGTCCTGTTCACCGAGGTTACGCGCAATGTCGCTGGCCAGGCGATTGCCGACGGCGGAGGCGTTCCGTGCGCCAACAATCGCGACCATACGGCGTTGAAAAATAACCGGATGCCCAACACAGCTAATCAAAGGTGGGGGAGACGAGATATTGGCGAGCAGGTGCGGGTAGTCTGCTTCGCCGCAGGCGATTAATCGCACACCTGCTTTTTCAGTGCGTTTTATTTCACTCGCAATGGCATCTTCAGGTGATACTTTGATGGATCGCTTCATACCACCGCGGCGCGCAAGGTCCGGAATCATTTCCAGAGACTTTGACGCAGAACCATAGAGCTTCAAGAGACGCCAGAAAGTCACGGGTCCGACATTTTCACTGCGGATCAACCGCAGCCAGTCAAAGCGGTCTTGATCGGTCAACTGACGAGGATTTTGGGGCATGACGCGTAGAAATTGCTCTTGAAAATAACTGGTTAGTTTGACCTAAATCAAAGACCCTTATTTATATGCGGACATAAAGTGGCCCCATCATCTATGACGATTTGGGAGACACTTCTGATGTTCACCGATACATTCTTCCTTGCTCTGATCAGCGTTAGTTTTGTCGCATTCGCGCTTTGCTTGGCCTATTATGCCTCTGTTGCTGACGGCGATCACGATAACTAAGACAACTTTAAGTATTATAAAAAAATGAGGTGGAGCGAAAGGGGAAACTCTTATGCACCGCCAATTTTAGATTCGGTGCCTGACAGAAGACGCTGAATATTTTCGCGGTGTTTGAGGAAGATCAGCATTGTCAACAGCACAGCGAAACCCGCGGTTTGTGCGTCCACCAAGAGATAAAAATAGACCGGCGCTAAAAGTGCAGTGGTCAAGCCTGCAAGTGATGAGTAGCTGAAGAGAACAGCGGTGAGGACCCAAGTGCCTGCCGTCATCAAACCTATGGGCCATGACAGGCCAAACATCACCCCGAAAAAGGTGGCAACACCTTTGCCGCCCTTAAATTGCAGCCATACTGGGTAAAGGTGCCCAAAGAACGCGCCGAAGCCAACAGGTGCGGCAAGGTCTGGTGATATACTGGACGCGATGGTGATGGGGATGAGCGCTTTAAAAACATCGAGCAGTAATGTTGCAAGGGCGAGGGGTTTATTTCCCGTGCGCAAGACATTGGTCGCGCCAATATTACCGGACCCAATAGTCCGCACGTCGCCCAATCCAGCAGCTTTGGTGAGCAAGAGACCAAATGGAATAGACCCAATGAGATAGCCGATGAATGCTGCAAGAAGCATATCGTCAAAATTCATGAGAGCTGATCCTCATAATCGTAGACGGTTTTCCCGCCAACAATTGTTTTTAAAATGCGGCCTTGCATTTTACGGCCGTCAAAAGGGGAGTTTTTCGAGCGGGACTTGAGCGTTTCCGCAACGAAAATGTATGGCGCCCCAAGATCAAGAACTGCAAAATCAGCCGGCGCACCGGGTGTCAGGCGTCCTGATGACAACCCAAGAATATCGGCTGGGGTGCTGGTCATGGCGCGCAGTAATGTCATGAGATCAAGCTGTTCGTTGTGCACCAGCTCAAGGGCTATGGGCAGCATGGTCTCAAGTCCCACTGTACCGAACGCCGCTTCGCCAAAGGGTAAGCGCTTGGACGCCGGTCCTTGTGGATCGTGGCCGGAAACAATCACGTCAATAACACCATCCTGTAAACCTTGGATCATCGCAAGACGATCGTCTTCAGACCGCAACGGCGGGCTTGTTTTAAAAAAGGTGCGGTAATCGCCAACATCATTTTCATTCAGCGTGAGATGTTGTGTAGACACAGCGCAGGTAATATCGAGGCCATCTTTTTTTGCTTGCGCCACAACACGCAAAGTATCGGCGCAGGATAATTGTGCGAGGTGATACCGCCCGCCGGTCAATTTGACGAGCGCCATATCCCGCTCGACGATGATTGTTTCAGCGGCTGTCGGAATGCCACGCAGGCCAAGACGCGAGGCGAGTTCGCCTTCATTCATGGCGCCATCTTTGGCAAGCGATGGATCTTCAGCGTCATGCACGACGAGTGCATCAAATGTGCTGGCATAAGAAAGGGCGCTACGCATGAGCTGTGCGCTCATGATGGATTGACGGCCGTCTGTGAAGGCGACGGCGCCTGCTTCAAGGAGAAGGCCCATTTCCGTGATCTGCTCACCGTCAAGGTTTTTGGTGAGGGCCGCCATGGGGAACACGTTGACGATGGCTGTGTCACGCGAACGGCGGCGAATAAAATCCACCAAAGACACGTCGTCAATCACTGGACTGGTATTCGGCATAACGATGATTGTTGTGACACCACCGGCTGCGGCAGCCTGTGATGCCGTTGCCAGGGTTTCGTTATGCTCGGAGCCTGGCTCGCCAACGAACACACGCATATCAATGAGGCCCGGACAGAGAACATGGCCTTCGCAGTCAATAGACTTCATATGTGACGGCACACCTTCTGGAAAAAGATCGGCGCCCACAGCCTGAATTTCATCGTCAAACACCACAAGTGCCCCAACGGTGTCCGTATTACTTGCCGGATCGATAATCCGCGCATTCACATAAGCAATTTGTTCTGGGGCAATCTGTTCCGGTCCGATCATTGATCTCCTCCAGAACGTTCACGGCTCAGCGCATCGAGCACAGCCATGCGGATGGCAACGCCCATCTCAACTTGTTCATGAATCAAACTGATGTTGAGATCATCGGCAACGGCGCTGGCGATCTCCATCCCCCGATTCATCGGTCCTGGATGCATCACACGGGCGTCAGGGCTGGCATAAGCGAGCTTGTCATAATCCAGGCCATAGTGATGGAAATATTCACGGCGCGATGGAATAAGCGCCGCTGTCATGCGTTCAAGCTGTAATCGCAGCATCATGACCACATCAACGTTTTTCAATCCTTTGCGCATATCGTGAAAAACCTCGACACCGAGGCGATCGGCATGATCCGGCAAAAGGGTCGGCGGTGCAATAATGCGCACCCGCGCGCCCATGGTGTTGAGAAGTAAAATATTCGAGCGGGCAACCCGGCTGTGGAGAATGTCACCGCAAATCGCAACAGTCAGACCTTCAAGACAGCCAAGATTACGGCGTATGGTGAGGGCGTCGAGAAGAGCTTGCGTGGGATGTTCATGCTGACCGTCACCAGCATTGACAACGCTGCAATCTACTTTTTGCGCTAGCAACTTCACCGCACCAGATGATCCATGACGGACGACGAGCAAATTTGGCTGCATCGCGTTCAGGGTCATCGCGGTGTCGAGCAATGTTTCCCCTTTATTGATGGAGGAAGACGCCACCGCCATATTCATGACGTCGGCGCCAAGCCGTTTTCCGGCAAGCTCGAAGGAGGCCTGCGTCCGGGTCGAGGATTCAAAGAACAGGTTGATCTGCGTCCGTCCGCATAAAGTGGTCAGGCTTTTTTCTTCCTGGCGATTAAAATCGACATAAGATTCAGCCAAGTCGAGAAGAGAGGTGATTTCAGCGGCGGAAAGCCCCTCAATTCCCAGCAAATGATTGCCGGTAAAAACCAAAGCATTTTGGTCTTCAATTGAGGATATGTGTGACGTGTTCATTAAAAGTCACTCTATAGGGGGAAAATGTATGACGCGCAAGTGCTTCAATCGGGAGTTTGTTAAATATTTCAAGCTGTTCTTCCGATTTCCCTGCCCTTGACGGGGGGGTAGGGTGGGGGTGACAAGAGAATATCCCTCTCACCCAGCTCCGGCTAAGATCGGCTGCGCCGATCAAGTCTGCGCGTCCTTCTCCCGCCAGGGGAGAGGCTTAATCCAGATGATGGCTCAGAAAATCGAGAGCCCCTTGTAAAATATAGGCAGCGGCCATCTTATCGACGACCTCGCCTTGCCGTTTACGGCTGAGATCGGCGTCAATCATGGTCCGTGTGACCGCGACGGTGGAGAGCCGCTCATCCCAGTAGCAGAGGGGGACGTCCGAGACGGACTTTATATTACGGGCAAAGGCATGGGTGGCCTGGACCCGCGGCCCAGAGCTGCCATCCATATTCAGAGGTAGCCCTATTATTATCCCGCCGACATCATGTTTGGCGATCAGGTCGAGCAATTGCGCCCCGTTTTCCTTGAATTTGGCCCGTTTCAGAGTTTCCAGGGGGCTCGCCACCGATAAGGTGCCATCGGAAAGGGCAAGTCCTATTGTCTTGCTGCCGAGATCAATCCCCAAAAGCCGCTGATTGGCATTTAATGATGCGGCGAGATCAAGGAGTGCTTTTTGGTGGTCCGTATTTGACATAATAACCTTCTACCTCCTACGCGCCCCGTTTAA
>JANQLI010000223.1 GCA_028280675.1 Alphaproteobacteria bacterium | reverse complement strand
AGCGATCCGGTATCGAGATAGGCGAGGTCGTATTTTTCCGCGAGTCTGCGGGCAAGGGTGCCTTTTCCCGACGCTGCGGGTCCGTCAACAGCGATGATCATGGCTGTGTTGGCTCAATGTCTGCGCCAAGCGCGCGCATGGTTTCGCGATAGCTTGGAAAACTGGTGGCGATCATATCGGCTCCATCCACGGTGATGGGAGCGTCTGAGATTAACCCAAGTGTCAGAAAAGACATAGCGATGCGATGATCCATATAACTTGCGATTTTTGCACCGCCAGGGAGCGCGTGTGCGCCTGTGACAGCCAGCCAATCTTCGCCCTCTTCCACCGTGACGCCGCAGGCTTCCAGGCCGCGGGCCATCGCATCCAAACGGTCACTTTCTTTCACGCGCAGTTCTTTCAGCCCGCGCATCATTGTCCGGCCTTGAGCCGTGGCTGCGGCGATCGCCAGGATAGGGTATTCATCAATCATGGAGGGGGCACGGTCAGCGGGAACATCAACAGCTTGCAAGGTGCTGGCGCGCGCGCGCAGGTCGGCCACTTGCTCGCCCGCCTCTTCCCGTATGTTCTGGAACGTAATATCGGCGCCCATTTCTTGTAATGTCTTGTAAAGCCCGCTCCTTAAAGGGTTGAGCAGTACATTTTTCACCGTGACATCTGACCCTGGTGTCAGCAGCGCAGCGACAATAGGGAAGGCCGCCGATGAAGGGTCCCCTGGAACGCACACATCGCTCGCCTTAAGATGGAGTGGCCCTTGTAGAGTAATGACCCGGTGTCCGTCTTTATTTTCTGTGACAGAGAGGTCACCGCCAAAAGCACGGATCATGTTTTCGGTATGATCGCGCGTGGGTTCTGGCTCAATGATTTCCGTTGTCCCAGCAATATTGAGGCCTGCCAAAAGCAGCGCAGACTTCACTTGCGCTGAGGGCACGGGCAAGGTGTAGGAGAGCGGACTGAGGGTCTCCTGCCCGGTGAGCGTCAAAGGGAGGTGGTTTTGCGCAGACGGATCGGTGGTGACCCCCATTTTGCGTAAGGGATCGAGAACCCGTCCCATCGGGCGTTTTGAGAGGGAGGCATCGCCGGTTAGCTCGGCTGTTAAGGCATAAGGAGCTAAAGCGCCTATAATCAAGCGGGCGCCAGTCCCGGAATTGCCAAAATCAATGGGTTTTTCAGGCGATTGGAGGCCGCGCGCGCCGCAACCCGCGACGTGCCAAAGGTCATTGTCCTCTCGTCTCACCTTCGCGCCAAGCTGCCGCATGGCTTGCGCCGTCGCCAGGACATCCTCCCCTTCAAGCAGGCCTTGGATGGCGGTGACCCCTTCGGCTAAAGCCCCGAAAATCAGCGATCTGTGAGAGATGGATTTATCCCCAGGGGCTGTCACCGACCCCGTAAGGCCATGACTGCGCTGAGACTTCAAAAAAGCCTGTCTTTCTGTTTGAATTGTGCTCAATTTCGCTTTATCAGATCTGCCGAATTTCATGATCGGCGCTGTCATCGCTCCATCCCGCGGGGAGAGGCGATATGGTCGTGAAAAATACGCAGAAACTTTTGACAGACGGTCTGGAACATGGCAAGCCGTTTCGTCAATCATTACCACGAGAAGGGGTCCGACCGGTGGCAAAAAAGGAAGGCTTAGGCACCAAACGCGCATGTCCCGAATGCAGCGCAAAATTTTATGATCTTGATAAAGATCCAGTGGTGTGCCCGAAATGCGGGCATTCCTATCAGCCCGAGGAAGACCCGAAGGCGGCCGATACATCCACAGTGGAAGAGGTTGCGCCGAAGGCTGCGGAAGAGACAACCAAGGATGAAACCGACGTCGCTCAAGCTGAAGAGCCTGTTGTCAGCTTCGAAGACGCCGATGAAGAGGCCATGGGCGCGCAGAGCACCAAAGCGGCGTCTCTTGACGATGACGAAGATATTGATCTTGGTGATGATGATATTGAGATTGATGATGATGACGATGATGTTGGCATTATCGCCGATGAAGATGATTTTGATGACGATGTGAGCTCGATCATCGATGCTGATATCGAAAAAGAAGATTAATGACCGGCATCTCAGGCGCAAACTTTAGTCTTGAAACATACAGCATTGCGTCTTAGGTATGCGTCCACCCTTGATAAGGGGCGTGTGCGCAGAGGTGCACACAAGGATGGGGCCATAGCTCAGTTGGGAGAGCGCTTGCATGGCATGCAAGAGGTCGGCGGTTCGATTCCGCCTGGCTCCACCA
>JANQLI010000221.1 GCA_028280675.1 Alphaproteobacteria bacterium | reverse complement strand
GATTTTGCATGCTGGAGGCGGGTCTTGTGCGGTCGCAAAACGCCGCAACCATTTGCCTGAAAAACATCTCTCTTTATTCCATCGCTGGATTGATGTTCTGGCTGTGTGGCTACAATTTGCTTTATGGTATTGATGAAGGCGGCGTTCTGGGCAGCTTCAGCATGTGGAGCGCGGATGATTCAGAAGCCCTTGAAACAGGTTACTCTGCTGGGTCTGACTGGTTCTTCCAAATGGTGTTTTGCGCGACCACCGCATCCATCGTGTCGGGAACGCTAGCCGAACGCATCAAACTCTGGCCCTTCCTTGCCTTTGTTGTTGTGCTGACGGGTATTATTTACCCCATCCAAGCCTCATGGGTGTGGGGCGGCGGATGGCTTAGCGCCATGGGCTTTTCAGATTTTGCCGGCTCAACCCTTGTGCATAGCGTTGGCGGGTGGGCCGCCCTTGTTGGTGCGCTTATTCTTGGCGCGCGCTCTGAAAAATTCGGACCCAATGGCGAGGTGAACGCCATCCCTGGATCAAACCTCCCACTCGCAACTCTCGGGACCTTCATTCTCTGGTTCGGCTGGTTCGGCTTTAACGGTGGCTCACAACTGGCGCTCGGAACATTGGACGACGTTGTCGCCATTTCACAAGTTTTCATCAACACCAACACAGCAGCGGCCGCTGGTGTTGTTGCCGCAATGATCGCCACACAAGCGATTTATAAAAAAGTCGATTTGACCATGGCGTTAAATGGCGCCTTAGGCGGCCTTGTATCCATCACAGCCGAACCCCTTGCGCCAAGCATCCCGCTTGCAGCCCTGATCGGCGCCATTGGCGGTGTTCTGGTGGTCTTCGCCGTACCGATGCTGGATAAGCTGAAAATTGATGATGTGGTGGGCGCTATCCCTGTGCATTTGGTCTGCGGGATCTGGGGCACCTTCGCCGTTCCGCTGTCAAATGCAGACACCAGCTTTGTCACGCAATTCATTGGGATCATCGCGATCGGTGCTTTCGTCTCCATCTTCAGCGCACTCGTGTGGTTTGCCCTGAAGGCGGCTGTCGGTATTCGGGCGTCCGATGAAGAGCAATATGTCGGCCTGGACAAAACCGAATTGGGACTCGAAGCCTATCCTGAATTCGGCGTTTAGTTTCCCCTGGATCTGCCTAATTTTTAAGCATATCCACTTTTCCAAAGCCGGAAGGGTGTCCTTCCGGCTTTTTTTTGTGCAGAATCCTGGATTTTCAAAGTCTAGCCGCTTATACACGTTAACTTATCGTTAACCTTATGGCCTGCGGACATGTCATCACCACAGGTTTTCAACGAAAAGAAGGGATCACACATATGGAAGCGTTCCAAACAGGGGCGGATGTCTTTTTCGTTCTCATCGGTGCCATTCTTGTTTTTGCCATGCATTCCGGATTTGCCTTTCTCGAAGTCGGGACGGTGCAACATAAAAACCAAGTCAATGCTTTAGTGAAAATTATGTCGGACTTTGCGGTCTCAACGGTCAGCTACTTCTTTATTGGGTTTATGGTGGCGTATGGCGTGAACTTTTTCAGCTCAGCCGCCATAATATCTGGTCAAGAAGTTGGTAGCGGCGAACCCTTTATTTCGAGCGGTTACGATCTGGTGAAGTTTTTCTTCCTCTGCACCTTCGCCGCCGCGATCCCAGCAATTATTTCAGGCGGCATCGCCGAGCGGGCTAAATTCTGGCCGCAGATTGCGGCAACCGCAATCTTTGTCGCCCTGATCTATCCCTTCTTCGAAGGCATGGTGTGGAACGGCAATATGGGTTTGCAAAGCTGGCTTGAAAACACTTTCGGGGCTGGGTTTCATGATTTTGCAGGGTCTGTTGTTGTCCATGCAGTCGGTGGCTGGTTGGCATTAGGGGCCATCTTAAACTTAGGGCCGCGCTTGGGCCGCTATCGCGAGGGTGGCAGTGTGGTTGGGATCCCGCCCTCAAGCATTCCTTGGCTCGCGCTTGGATCGTGGATTCTGTGTATCGGATGGTTTGGCTTTAACGTCATGAGCGCACAATCTGTTGAAGGCGTCAGTGGGCTCGTAGCGATGAATTCCTTGATGGCTATGGTGGGCGGCATTCTTGCCGCACTTGTTGTCGGCAAAAACGATCCCGGCTTTGTGCATAATGGCGCGCTTGCAGGCCTTGTCGCAGTCTGCGCAGGATCGGACATTATGCATCCCTTAGGATCGCTTTTTGTTGGCATTATTGCAGGGGCAGGCTTTGTCTATTTCTTCCAACAAGCCCAGAACAAGTGGCGCATTGACGATGTGCTTGGTGTCTGGCCCCTGCACGGCATTTGTGGTGCATGGGGCGGGATTGCTGCCGGTGTCTTTGGCCTTGAAGCACTGGGTGGTCTTGGCGGTGTGAGTGTTGCTGCACAATTCATTGGTACACTGATCGGTGTCATCTATGCGTTTGTCGCCGGGTATATCGTTTATGGCGCACTCAAAGCCATGGTCGGAATTCGCCTGACAGCCGAGGACGAAACCATGGGCGCTGATCTTGCCATTCATAAAATCCGCGCCAACCCAGGAGAAGATATTCTCTAACAATGCGCAGGACTGTCTTAAGGGGGGCACATCGCGGCCCCCCTTGCGTCTTTTTGGAAACAATGCCAGAACGCTAAGCACTGAATATATTTGTGAAAGCCGATTCTTCGATGACAAGCTGGCGTCTTGAAAGCTTACCCGAATATGCCTTTCCGCGATTACGGGCTCTGTTGCATGGGATCGACCCTGGCGGACCTGAGCTTGCGTTATCGATTGGCGAACCGCAGCATGCGTTTCCCTCTTTTATTCGCGATATTCTGATTGCCGAAGTCGATGGTTATGCCAAATACCCACCGAATGATGGCACGCCTGCATTTCGTCAGGCCACCGTCAATTGGCTGAACCGGCGCTATCAGCTCGAGTCCGGCTTTATTGATTCAGAGTCGATGATTCTCCCTTTAAGCGGCACACGCGAAGGCCTGTTCAGCACCGCTCTTGCGCTTGTGCCCCATGATGCCATCCGTACACAGACGTCTATTCTAATCCCAAATCCGTTTTATCAATGCTATGCGGCGGCAGGTGCCAACACCGGTGCGGAAACGCTTTTTATCCCGGCATTGGCAGAGACAAACTTTCTGCCTGACTATGCCAGTCTCCCAGACAATATTTTGTCGCGCACTGCCGCAGCCTATGTGTGCTCACCGGCAAACCCACAAGGTACCATAGCGGATATGACCTATTGGGAAACGCTGCTTCACCTTGCCATGCAGCATGACTTTGTTGTCATCGCGGATGAATGTTATGCTGAAATTTATGACACGGTGCCGCCGACCGGCGCTTTAGAAGCGGCGGCGAAACTTTTTGCAGCAGGGCATACGCATGTCTTGGATCACCTCTTATGTTTCCACTCCCTCTCTAAGCGCTCCAACCTTCCTGGGTTACGGTCTGGTTTTGTCGTTGGCGGCGGAAAACTCATGGCGCGACTGAAACAATTGCGCGCCTATGGGGGTGCGCCATCACCATTGCCTGTTTATGAAGCCGCAACGGCAGCGTGGAATAACGATACCCAT
>JANQLI010000214.1 GCA_028280675.1 Alphaproteobacteria bacterium | reverse complement strand
AAAGTTATGCGGTTGGCGGACTCGTTGGCGCAGGTAATGAGTCGTTCCGTTTTCATGTGCTCGGCAGCTTGGAAGACGGCGAAGATACGGAATTTGATGGCGGAAAAATCACTCCGACTGACTTCGAGCGTCATGTCTATGGCGCCGGATTTGGCTTCAAGATCACTGATCATCAAGTCGGACTCGATTACCGGCGTCACAAAACAGATCATGCTGGGAACCCATCTCTTCCCATGGATACGCAATTGATCGACACGGACATTCTCAATCTCACCTATAAAGGCGATTGGGGTGACGTCACTGTCGATGGGCAAGTGTATTACACGGAAGTGGATCATGAGATGGACAACTTCTCATTCCGTACACCGCCAATGAGCCCAATGATGTTCCGCTTTGTCGATACAGAGAGCGAAGAGATCGGTTTTAAAGTCAATGCACGGTGGGATGCTCTCGGCGGAAAACTGACCTTTGGTCTTGATGGGCATTACGGTAAAAACAGCATGGACATTTTCAATCCAAACATGGCCATGTTCTTCATCAACAATATTAACGAGGCCGAGAAAGACAGCACCGGCGCCTATATCGAATGGGAAGGCACCAAGGGCGCACTCGATATGCAAATCGGCGCACGCTTCACGCAAGTGAAGACAGATGCCAGTGACGCTGCCGTCGCGCCGGTGCTTCCCATGGGGGCACACATGCTCGCGGCAACTTTTAATGCCTCTGATCGGTCACAAACCGACAACAATATTGATGCCGTCGCACGCTTTGCCTACGCTCTCTCGGATGAGTTTGACCTCACCTTTGCGATTGGGCGCAAAACGCGGACGCCGTTCTATGTCGAGCGCTATACCTGGCTCCCCATAGAAGCCTCTGCAGGCCTTGCCGATGGGAACAATTACATCGGTGATGTGGGCCTTGATCCCGAAGTCGCCACGGAAGTGGATGTTGGCTTTGATTGGGAAACAGATCGCGGGTACTTCACACCGCGCATCTATTATCGCCGGGTCGATGATTACATTCAAGGGTCACCGATCGACATGATGGCCAATCCCATGGCGGTGATGGTCAGCACCATGAACGGGGATTCCACCCCGCTGCAATTCTCAAATGTCGATGCGGAGCTATACGGCATTGACGCTGGGTGGGGATTCCAACTCAGCGATCATGTCCATGTGGATGGTATCCTGACCTATGTGCGTGGGAAGCGCCGCGACATTGATGACGATCTTTATCGCATCACACCATTGCGCGCCTCAGCCGCGTTCACCTATATGCGCGATGATTGGTCGGTCACGGCGGAAGCTGTTGGAGTCGCCAAACAAAAAGATGTCTCAAACACAAATAGCGAGCTCATCACATCGGGGCATACCTTGCTGAACCTGCACAGTGAATGGCAGATCAATGACAATGTGTCACTCGTTGCTGGTATCAAGAACCTTCTTGATGAAGATTATGATGAGCACCTGGCCGGGTTCAATCGCGTGATAGGCAGTGATGTGCCGCTTGGCGCGCGCCTGCCAGGTGATGGACGTAACGCCTTTTTCCGCGTGACCTTCTCCTACTAAACGCAATCATGTAAGCGGATCTGCCCTTTAGGTCCGCTTACCACCACCCTTAATATTTCTCACATAGCCATCTTCATAATGGTCCCATGAGAAACAGAACTTGTGTGTCTTTTTGTGCACCGCCCATACTGCCCCTTTCAAATAAAAAGGGCATTGGACGGTGAATCTTCCCTCTCTTGTGACACGCAGCTTCGCTGCACTTTTCACGTTTGCACTTATCGTGTCTTTGGCCGCGCCGGCACACACGATGGGATGGCGGCAAAAGAGCATCGATCTGCGTGAGAAAACGATTCTGGTGGCCGGGGCATCCGGACGCACCGGGCACTATGTTATTCGTCACCTCAAAGACCAAGGCCTGACGATTAAATCGCTCACCCGCAATGAAGAGCGGGCTATTGAGCGCTGGGGCGAAGAGTATCGCGACATGAATTGGGTGGAAGGCGATGTCCGCGATGCCGATCGCATGATGGAAATCATGGGCGGTGTGGATATGGTGATCAGCGTGGTGGGCTCGCGCGAACGGGAAGGTCCAAACGGCCCTGAATTTGTCGATTACAAAGGCGTCGTGAATCTCGTCGATGCCGCTGTCGCACATAATGTTGAACATTTCGTTCTGCTGACAGCGCTCGGTGCGAGCGATCCCGATCATCCATTAAATAAGGTGCTCGGCAATGCCCTAACCTGGCGGATTAAAGGGGAAGAACATCTCCGCGCAAGCGGCGTCACTTACACCATCATCCGCCCAACCGGTTTGGTGGACGCGCCGACTGGCGAAAAAGGCGTGTCCATTGTGCAAGGCGATAAATGGAAAGATATTTTTCGCGGCACGATTTCCCGCGATGACTTGGCCCTGGTGTTTCTTGAAACGTTACGCAATCCTGCCAGTCACAACACCACATTTGAAATCGTCAATCGCGATGATATAGAGCCCGGCGCATGGCAAGATCAAATCAACCAGCTCTTGAATGACGAAGACCTCAACGCGCAACTTGCCAGAGAAAAGACACAGTAATGAATAATCCGAAACCCTGGCAATTGATGCAACCGTGGACATTGGATGACGACATCAATGCCTTTATGGATGCCTTTGAACTCCCCCCACCCGATGTCATGGAAACATATGAAGGCGAACGGAATCGCTTGGAAGCAACAGCACCAAAGGTAGGAGACACCGCGCCGGATTTTCATGTCACAGCCTTAAATGATCATCGCACAATAACGCTTGCGGATTATCAAGGACGGCCTCTCGCCCTTCTCTTCGGGAGTTACACGTGTCCGATCTATCGCGGTCAGATTGATCGCTTTAATAGCATCTATCGTCATTACAAAGATGATTACGCCTTCTTAACGATCTATGTACGGGAAGCCCATGCGGAAGATGAGTGGCGGCTCAACATTAATACAAAACAAGACGTGGTGTTCCAACAACCCACAACATTGGAGGCCCGTGCGGAGATCGCGAAAATATGCCATGAGCGCATGCAGATCACCATGCCAGTCGCGCTTGATAATATGAACGATGATGCAGGCCGCGCTTATGTCGCCTGGCCCGAACGGCTCTATATCATGACTGCGGATGGCGCGATTGCCTATCGCTCCGCCCCCGGCCCCTTCCCGATGGCTGAAATCGATCAGTGGGAAAACGCATTAAAGGCGCAGAAAGATTAGAGCCCGCCTTTAAGGTGGAAACACTGCTCTTCACCTGGACATCAATTCAGCAATATGCCATATCCCGTGCGGGGAATTTAAGTACAGGTCATCATAATGCGTTTTCACTCTGGTTTGGCACTTGGTCTTGGTGTCTTGTCTTCTGCCTTTGAGCCCATGGCGCTGCCAAGTATGGCCGCTGAAAAGGAGACAAAAAGCCCTCTTAACGAGATTGTCGTGACCACCAATCGCCGCGGGGCGGCACTGGCTGAAATTCCGAACAATATTGCCCGCCTGAACGCAGCGGAAATCACTTTCCTGGCCTCTGATCACCTCTCTGAAACCCTCAACCGGATTCCTGGGATGAACATTCAACGCGGCAACGGGCAAGAGCATTTGACCTCTATGCGTTCGCCGGTTCTGACAAGCGGCGCAGGCGCAGGGTCGTTTCTCTATTTGGAAGATGGCGTGCCGTTGCGGGCAGCGGGCTTTGCCAATGTCAATGGACTCTTTGAAGCGCATAGTGAAATCGCTGGAGGGGTAGAAATCGTGCGCGGTCCGGGCAGCGCGTTTTATGGCTCAAACGCCGTACACGGATTGATCAATGTCTTGACCCCTTCTTCTCGTGCAGAACACTCCACACTGGATGTCAGCGTCGGGTCTTTTGAACGCCTGCAAATGAACGCCACGACATCGCAGACACGCGGCGCAACGGGATTCTTCGGCGGCCTGACCTTGACCCATGAAGGCGGCTATCGCCAGCATGCAGGCCTAGATCAACAAAAGATCACTCTGCGCAGCGATTGGGATAAAGGGGATAAGCGGCTGACGTTCACACTCTCGGGGCACAATCTCAATCAAGAAACGGCTGGGTTTATTGAAGGGCCGGATGCTTACAAAGACAGTGAACTTGCCCGCAGCAATCCCAATCCGGAAGCCTATCGCTATACGCGCGCCTTACGCACGGCGCTGCGTTACGAACAAGACATCACCGAGACGCTGACACTGGCCGTGACTCCTTACGCCCGCTGGAATGAGATGGAGTTCTTGATGCATTTCCTCCCCAGCCAAGCCTTGGAAGAAAATGGACATTATAGTTTCGGCGCGCAAAACACCCTTTATTGGGATTTTGGCGAGAACAGATTCATCCTTGGCGCCGATGTGGAATGGACCAAAGGCACGCTGAAAGAGGAACAATTCATTGATACTGTATTTGGCACGTTCACCAAAGGGCTGCATTACGATTATGACGTGGAGGCTTTGGTCGGCGCGCTTTACGCCCATGGCGAATGGCAAACGACCGAAGACCTTCGCGTGATCGCGGGCCTACGTGTTGAAGCGACGGAATATGATTACGATAACAAAACGTCTGCAGATGTTGTTGGCCGTTTCCGGCGCGCCGCAGATCGCCGCGACACTTTCGTAACTGTCACACCGAAGCTCGGTCTGGTGTACCAGCTCAATCGCAACAATGCTCTCTTCGCCAATTACGCGCGCGGGGCCCGCGCGCCGCAAACCACCGATGCTTACCGTCTGCAAATTAAGCAAGTGGTGGGGGAGATCGACGAAGAAGAGCTCGACAGTTTCGAAATCGGCGCGCGCGGGCAAGTCGGCAACACCACTTATCAAGTCGCCGCGTATGCGATGCGCAAAAAGAATTTCTTTTTCCGCGATGCTGCGGGCTTTAACGTCACTGACGGCAAAACCCGCCATTGGGGCGTCGAAGCGGATGTCATAACACAGCTCTGTGACACGCTCTCGTTAGGCATTGGCGCGGCTTACGCCCGCCACATTTACGATTTTAGCAACACCGCCAGCGGCGTGGTCGATGGTAATGATGTCGATACCGCGCCGCGCTTCACCGCCAATACCCGCCTCACCTGGACCCCGCGTGAGGACATCCGCACCGAGCTCGAATGGGTGCATATGGGAGACTATTACACAGACCCGGCCAACGCCCACCGCTATGACGGGCATGATCTGGTGAATGTGCGCGCGTCCTGGGAAGTGAAAGAGGGCGTGGAGATTTTCGGCGCGGTCCGCAATCTCACCAATACGGATTACGCCGAACGGGCCGATTTTGCCTTTAGCGACGAGCGCTACTTCCCTGGCGAAGAGCGCGCGGGCGAAATTGGGATTCGCCTGCGGTTTTAAACGCCGACATAATCTGATCACATTGGCGGTTTAGTGTCGGCCAACACGTTCCGTATTGATGTGGAAACCTCCATGCCTAAACACCCTCCCCTTCCTACAAAATCCCTTCTCTGGGTTGCGCCTGCTGTGATCGGAACCGGGATTCTGGCCAGCACAGTTTATCTTTTCAGTCAGGATCTCACATCCCTTGCCAAAGCCTTTCAGAATGACATCACTGCCGCCGCTGGACGCCCCGTCACCATCGCAGGGCCCATCACGCTGGATTATGACCACGGTCTGAAAGTCACAGCGCAAAATATCACCGTGCCGAATGCGGATTGGGGACAGGCAGAGCACTTCAGCAAAATTGATCGGGTCATCGCGACGCTGACCCTTGCCCCTTTGCTGACTGGAACACTCTCGATCGCGGAGGTGCATATTCAAGATGCTGAAATATCACTCGAAGAAAACGAGAGCGGCGCGCAAAATTGGATCGCGAACACACCAAGTACGCCCGCAACATCACCGCCCGCGAGCACAGATGCAAAAGACGAAGCAGGCGCGCAATCGTCTGCCCTTCCAAACCTGACATTCAACAATGTCACTTTGCGTTATCACGATCTGGAGATCGATCAGACACAAGAAGTGCATATCGTAGAAGGCGCATTGCAAACTGCAGATAACGTCACGCAATTCACAACACACGGGACATACAATAAAAGTCCCTACCGCACCGCTGGAACCGTGACCGCGTTGACCGGTTTGCTCAGTGGCAAGAGCGCCTCTCTCGATGTCACCTCACAACTAGATCAGAATGCGCTCATGATTCAGGGCTCTATCGAGAGCCTTGCGCATAATATGTTTAACCTCAATGTCAGAGGACACATCGCTGACCTTCCTGCTCTTGTCGCCATCACAAAAAATCGGATTGATTTCCCTGTTAAGGCCATTCAGATGGAAGGCCGTGTCGCTGGTAAGAGAGACAGCATTGATCTCAACAATATGCGGCTTGCTTTGGATGACAGCACTGTCACCGGTAATCTGCGTATCGCGCAAGGCGAAACGTTGAACATCTCCGGTGAGATCAAAACGGATGTGATTGATCTCAATCGTTTCTTTGAAAGTTCTGACGCGCAAGCAGGCCAGCCTACAAAAGATGTGCGCACATCAGAAGGCGCCCAAAAAACGGCCAGCAGCAAGCCTCAACGGGTGTTTTCGTCCGATCCGCTGCCCCTTGAGGATTTGATAGCTGTGACCGGTGATCTCACCGTGCAAGCGGACAAAGTGGTGTATGACGATCTCACCCTGACCAATCTCACCAGTGCAGTCATAGCGCAAGATGGCGTATTGCAAACAAAGGCGGTCACGTTCAACCTAAGCGGCGGAACATTTACCGGCTCTTTCGCTCTTGATGTGAACGCGACACCCTCTCTCACGGTCGAGGCCACGCTGTCGGATATTGATTTAGCGGATCTTCTCACATCGCTCGGCAATGATGACGCCATTTCCGGCAAGACAGATCTTCACATCTCCCTTAACGGTCAAGGACAGAGTGCAACACAAATTGCCGAAACGCTGTCGGGCAGCAGCGAATTGATTATTCAAGACGGGACCGTTAAAAGCGGCGTGATCGATTTTCTCGCCGCCGATTTTTTCCGCGCACTCGCCTCTTCGGTGGGGTCTGAAGAAACGCCACTGCACTGTGTGGTCAGCCGCTTCGACATCGACAAAGGACTGGCCACAAGCAAGATTTTGTTGATGGAGACCGATCTCATCCAAATCACCGGTGATGGCACGATTAATCTTGGCACGGAAGACATTGACATCAACCTGCACCCGCGCGCGCAAGACCTTAGCGTGGTGAATTTTGAATTTGACTATGCCATTGGCGGCACGCTGGCCGCCCCACGTTACGCGCCGAAAGCGACCAGCGTGGCGCTCAGCATTGCCAAAACCGCGGCGGGCACGGCTCTCACCGGCGGACTCGGCACCATTGGCAGCAATGTGGCGACAGGCGTTCTCAAATCCGGCCTTGGCAAAGAGGAGCTCTGCCAGCAAGCCATTGATGGCACGCTGGAGACGGAGGGGGAGAAGAATAATTCTGAAGGTAATGAATAGCATAATACAAAACAAACCTTCATCCTGAGGAGCGAACGTTAGTTCGCGTCTCGAAGGGTCAAGGTTTGTTTTTCATCAAAGTGCGACGCGATAGCTGAGATAGTAATGCAAAATCACCTCTAATGAGAGCCTCTTTCTTGGCACGAGACCACCCTTTTATTTGGCGCTCCGCAGCAATAGCATCGACGATCATAGGAAACTCTTCAGCAAATACGAGCTCAACAGGCAATCGCTTCGATGTATATCCTCGAAGCAGTCCCGAATTGTGTTCTCCAATCCGTTCTTCAATAGTGCGTTGGGTCTTACCAGTATAGTAACTCCCATCAGAACATCTAAGGATGTAAACATAAGCCATATAAGGCTTATAGCACCATTTCCTTGACCCTTCGAGACGGACCACCAACTTAATTGGCGGTCCTCCTCAGGATGAAGGAAATGGATTCAATAAGATTAATGATATAAGCTACTGCACACTCACATCATCGCGCTTCATGTCATCGAATGCGGCCCAGACGCCATCATCGCCGTGCCATTCCCCTTGGGTGGCGGCTTTGGAATATTCGGTGGCGCGGGTTTCGAAAAAGTTAGCGTGCTCCACCCCGTTCAAGATTTCTGTCAGCCACGGAATGGGATGCTTCTCAATATTGTATATCTTCTCAAGGCCGAGCTGCCCCAAACGCCAATCGGCGATATAGCGGATATAAGCTTTGATGTCGTCGGCCGTCATGCCGGGCACCGCGCCCATCTCGAACGCGAGATCGATGAATTTGTCTTCCAGCCTGACAACAGTGCGGCAGCACTCAACAATATCGGCTTTGACCGCGTCGGTCAGCGCGCCAGTTTCTTCGGCAAAGGTATGGAAGAGCTTGATCATGGCTTCGCAATGCAGGCTCTCATCCCGCACGGACCAGGACACAATTTGCCCCATGCCTTTCATTTTGTTTTGCCGCGGGAAGTTCATCAGCATAGCGAAGCTGGCGTAAAGCTGGAGGCCCTCGGTGAAAGCGCCGAACATGGCGACGGTGCGTAAGATGTCTTCAACACTCTCAACGCCGAACTTTTGCATGTAGTCATGCTTATCGGCGAGCTCTTCATATTCCATAAAAGCGGAGAACTCGGTTTCCGGCATCCCGATGGTCTCAAGGAGGAGCGCATAGGCGGCCATATGGATGGTCTCCATATTGGTGAAACTCGCCAGCATCATCTTCACTTCAGTCGGCTTAAAGACAAGGGCATAGCGCTCCATGTAATTGTCGGCGACCTCGACATCCGATTGGGTGAAAAAGCGGAAGATTTGCGTGAGCAGATTACGCTCCTCGTCCGAAAGCTTATTCGCCCAGTCTTTGCAATCATCGCCGAGCGGCACCTCTTCCGGCATCCAATGGACCTGTTGCTGCTTCTGCCAGACATCGAACGCCCACGGATAACGGAACGGCTTATAGCCGCCGGAACGGGTCATCAGGCCGGGAAGGTTTTGGTCTTTGGCAGTATCGGTCATCGAATCGGTCCCTTAAGGGTCATAAGAATCAGGCGTAGCTGATGAATTATAAAGAAGCCGCAAAAGTATGGAAGGTCGGAAGCATCAGAAAGGTGTGGATAGTTTGACATGAGTGACCACTCCACTTGAAAGTCTAACGGGATAGCTTCCGCCAATACGGAATAGTTGTAACAAACTATAAAATCTACTATAAATTAATCACAGTAATTCAAGCATTCACTCAATATTTCAGACAAAATGAAACTTCTTGTTTTTTACTACTCTACATACCTAACGCGATACAAAGCGTGGCTAGACCTCAAAGAAGGCAGAGCAAATATAATTGCTCGTTGCTTTGTGCTTTTTCATTTCACGCTGACGTTCTTGCTCTTTCAACAGAACGAGCTGTTAAGTGTCGATCAACCAATTGAAATAGCACTAATGGTATTAGCTAATGTCATAGTGTTCAGCCTGATACCCTTCATATTTGCAACAATGCGTCATACGACAAAAAGCAAATACCACTTCTTAGGAGATATAACTTTTTATGGTTCTTTATTCATTCTATTGCTGATCGTCATAAGTCTGATTCTCTAATGTTGATGAGACACCCTTATTATCAAATCAACTTTTAGTGTCATCCCGTGGCTTGACCACGGGATCCAGCGCACTACTAACAAGCAGTACCAGTATGAATTGCTGCACCATGCATCTTTCTGGGCCCCGCGATCAAGTCGCGGGGTGACAATATGAGGGTATAGCAAGGTGACAGAAGATGACCAATGCCGGTATCGTAGCGCAATATACAGGAAAACGCAGATGCCCTACTACGTTTACATCTTAGCCAGCGAAAGGAACGGCACCTTATATGTTGGCGTGACAAACAATATCGTGCGGCGTGTCTGGGAACACAAAGAAGGTGTCGCTGAGGGATTCACAAAGAAATATAATGTTAAGCGGCTTGTTTATGTGGAAGAGCATAGCCAGATTGGCGCGGCCATTCACCGTGAGAAGCGTCTTAAAGAATGGCAACGCAAGTGGAAACTCGACCTCATCGAAAAAGATAATCCAAATTGGGACGATCTTTATGAGCAACTTGATTGGTAAAGTTGGCTCCCGCGGTCAAGCCGCGGGATGACAATGAGAAGTTGATAGCATGCCTCCCTGATCCTTCGAGACGGCACTTCGTGCCGCCTCAACATGAAGGGAGGAGTTTTCTACTGACAGGCTAAACACTCATCGTAGTCCGTCTTCGCGGCGGCGGCCATCATGGCGTCGGCGCCTTCCGGCTGATCCTCATTTTTGCCTTCCGCAAAAGCGGCGCGCTGCACCGACTTGGAGCGGCAGTAGTAAAGGCTCTTCACGCCTTTTTCCCACGCCGACCAATGCAGCATCATTAGATCCCATTTGTCGATATCGCCGGGGAGGAACAGGTTGATGCTTTGCCCCTGACAGACAAAGGGCGAGCGATCGGCGGCAAATTCAATGATCCAGCGCTGGTCGATCTCGAACGATGTGCGGAAGCGCGCTTTTTCATCGTCATCCAAGAAAGCAAGATGCTGCACCGAGCCTTCGTTCTCGATGATCGACGCCCAGACATCGTCCGTGTTCTGACCTTTGTCTTCGAGCATCCGCACGAGATATTTGTTCTTCACCGTATAGGACCCCGACAAGGTCTTATGGGTGTAGATGTTGGCCGGGATCGGCTCGATGCACGGGCTGGTGCCGCCGCAAATGATGCTGATGCTCGCGGTTGGGGCAATCGCCATTTTATGGCTAAAGCGGGCCATCATGCCGCGCTCCGCCGCATCGGGGCAAGCGCCGCGCTCTTGCGCCAAAGTGAAGGACGCCGCATCGGCGCCGCGGCGGATATGTTTAAAGAGGCGCATATTCCATGATTTGGCCATAGCCGATTCAAACGGCACGCCTTCTTTTTGCAGCAGAGAATGGAACCCCATCAGGCCCAAACCGACAGAGCGTTCGCGCATGGCAGAGTAACGCGCCCGCGCCATGCTGTCGGGCGCAGTTGCGATAAAGTCCGACAGGACGTTATCGAGGAAACGCATGATGTCTTCGATGAAACCGTCCTCATCACACCATTCGTAGTATTTTTCGGCATTGATCGATGAGAGACAACACACGGCGGTGCGCTCTTCACCGAGATGATCTTCACCTGTGTGCAGCATAATTTCGCTGCACAGATTCGACGTGGACACTTTCAAGCCAAGCTCGCGCTGATGGCTCGCCATTTGAGTGTTCACCGTGTCGGAGAAGACAAGATAGGGCTCGCCAGTTTGCAGGCGAATTTCCAAAATCTTCTGCCACAGGCTGCGGGCGCTGACCGTACGCAGCACTTCGTTCGTTTTCGGGCTGCGCAGACCAAATGGCGCGTCGTTTTTCACCGCCTCCATGAACTCGTCCGTCACGTTGATCCCGTGATGCAAGTTCAGGCTCTTGCGGTTAAAGTCGCCGCTCGGTTTGCGGATTTCGAGGAACTCTTCGATTTCCGGATGGTGAATGTCGAGATATACAGCCGCAGATCCCCGCCGCAAGGACCCTTGGCTGATGGCAAGCGTCAGTGAATCCATCACCCGCACAAACGGAATGATGCCAGACGTCTCGCCGGAATCTTTCACTTTTTCGCCAATGGCGCGGACATTGCCCCAATAGGTGCCGATGCCGCCGCCATTCGAAGCGAGCCAGACATTCTCATTCCAGGTGCCAACAATGCCATCCAAGCTGTCATCGACAGAATTGAGAAAACAGGAAATGGGAAGGCCGCGCTTGGTGCCACCATTGCTGAGGATGGGGGTGGCCGGCATGAACCACAGTTTCGAAATGTAGTCATAAATGCGCTGCGCATGATCGCCATCATCGCTATAGGCGAAAGCCACACGGGCAAACATGTCTTGATAAGATTCACCCGGCAGTAAATAGCGGTCTTCGAGAGTCGCTTTGCCAAAGTCGGTCAATAACTCATCGCGGGTGCGATCAATCGCGATGGATTCGCGCACCACGCGCAGATCCGTCCCCTGCTGATCCGCTTTGCCCTTTTCAATATGCACTTTGCGCTCTGTGACCGGTGCCTCTTCCACCAGAGCCTCTGTGACACGTGCCTCTGCCCCTTTTGACGCGCTCATCCGCCTTTTCTCCTCAGCGCTGCTCGACGCCCCCGATTTGGCCTTTCTTGAGGTCCTAGAGGAAGGGGTGATTCCGCCGCTGGTCACCCCCTAGATCTAGTCCCGGCCTTCCTCGGCGTTTGTCGCCAATTTCAACCACACGGCACAGCAGCTCTGTTCTCCGAAATCCGCATTTCTTTCGGAGCCGAAATCGTCCAATCCTGACGCGATTTTTGCCTTCTTTATAAGCTACGCAAGACTGAACACATCTCTGTTTTTTGTGCTGTGTGCCCCTAAATGAAGGTCTCACCGGGGCCGCCGCTACAAGATATAGTGTATAAGGTTGGACGGGCCGTCAACATGGTTTATGACATTTTTTACACATTTTTTCGCTTGACAGATGACTGCTTTCGCTCTCCCTCAAGCCTGTGCTCAAAATGTGAAAAATGGCCACAAGGGATCCATGGATTCCGTCACTTGAAACGTTAACGTCATACCATATGTAGTGGTTGAGGATAATGGGCCTTGTCAGGCGATTGGGCCGCACGGCGGGGCGAAGATGGCTAGACACAGCCCCGCTTTGGGATAGTGTCACATCTCTCAATGAAAGCTGTTCCCGACCTTCTTGATGACAGTCCTTGAAAAAACAGAGATTCCCTATCGCGACCCCATCGATGTGTTTGCGTCCATGGCCGATCGGCCATATGCGCAATTGCTACATAGTTGCCCTGGGGCAGCGGGCGGCGGACGCTATAGTTTTATTGCCTTTGATCCCTTTGACACGCTGACCACATGGGATGGCGTCACCCGCACTCAAGACGGCTCGGCGCTTTCTGGCGACCCTTTTAGCTGTCTACAGAATGCCCTTGGGCGCTTCAGGGCAGCATGCTCAGACGAATCGCATTCCCCCTTCATCGGCGGTGCGCTGGGATATTTCGGTTATGAGCTGCTGCACAACCTCGAGACCATTCCGCGGGCTGAAACGGCACGGTTCTCTCTCCCAGACATGGATGTTGGCCTTTACGACACCATTGCGGCTTATGATCACCATACACAGCGCGCCTGGGTGCTCGCGACCGGCTTTCCAGAAAAAGAGGAACGCGCACGGCGCCACCGCGCGAACCACCTTACACAAAAGATCGCAGACCTCTTAGAAACAGAATCGCCAAAACCGCTACAGCCTTTTTATGTCAATGGCGCTAGCCCGAAGACGACAAAGGCGGACTACATCGCGCGTGTGAAACGTGCGATTGATTATATTTATGCAGGGGATATTTATCAGGCCAATCTCTCGCAATGTTTTCAAACGGATTTACCCGCAACAACCCCTCCCTATGATGTGTTTCGCCGTATGATGACGATTAATCCGGTGTCTTACGCCGCCTATCTCAACACACCGCACGCCACGATCATTTCCAATTCACCAGAGCGTTTCTTGAAAGTGCACGCCACGGATCACGGCCACCATGTTGAAACGCGCCCGATCAAAGGCACACGTCCGCGCGGCGAGAGCGCCCCCGCAGATCACACTTTGCAAGAGGCCTTAGCGCACAGCGAAAAAGATCGTGCCGAAAATATTATGATTGTCGCTCTCTTACGCAACGATCTGTCAAAAGTCTGCAGAGATGACTCTGTCAATGTCTCATCCCTCTGTGAGGTTGAAACCTATGCCACACTGCATCATTTGGTCTCGACAATTACGGGCACGCTGAAAAAAGACAAAGATGCTGTGGATCTCTTGAAAGCGTGTTTCCCCGGTGGGTCGATCACCGGCGCACCAAAGGTGCGCGCCATGGAGATCATCACCGAACTTGAAAAGGAAACGCGGGGGCCCTATTGCGGCGCGATTGGCTATCTTGGCTTTGATGGCGGCATGGACACCAACATCGCAATACGCACGCTAACAATCCCTCATGCGAACTATGGCCGCCCGCGGCAGATGTTTTATCCCGTGGGTGGTGGAATTGTGGCTGACTCGGACCCGGATATGGAATATGAGGAGAGCCTGGTGAAAGCGAAAGCATTTTTCGCAATGCTTGCGGATATGGTGGATCAGGGTGTGCGATGATCTTCATGATCGACAATTACGACTCATTTGCCCACAACCTGGCGCGGTATGTCCGCTTACAGGGCATGGACTGCGCGGTGGTGCGCCATGATGCGATAACCGCAGACGACGTGATCGCCATGGACCCGACAGCCGTGATCATTTCTCCCGGTCCCTGCACGCCGCATGACGCGGGGATTTCACTTGATGTGATCCGCAAAGCCGATGAACGGCTGCCAATCTTAGGGGTGTGCCTTGGCCATCAATGCATTGCGCAAGCGCATGGCGGGAGGATAAAACATGCAGAAAAACCCGTGCATGGCAAAGCCACACAGATTCAGCATGATGGCCGCGGGATCTTTCAATATATCCCGTCACCGCTGACGGTCGGGCGTTATCATTCTCTGATAGCCGACCTGGACCCAAAGGGACCGCTTGTCGCCACAGCGCAGACAGTATGCGAGACACCAGAAGTCATGGCCCTTGCCCATCGCACATTGCCGCAAGTGGGGATTCAGTTTCATCCGGAATCCATGCTGACCGCACACGGCGCGTCTCTGATGCAGAATTTCATCTCTTTTGCGCAAGGGTGGCGGCGGAGCCAAGCCCTTGCCGAGGCAGCGCAGTAATATGTTGTGGCTCAACGGCCAACTGCTTGATGAGGATGCGGCGCGCATCAATCCCGCAGATCGCGGCTTTTTACTGGGTGATGGTGTTTTCGAAACCATGCTCGCCATCGATGGTCACGTGATCGACTTTGATGCCCATATGGACCGCCTTGCCGAAGGTTTGTCCGCTCTTGCTATCTCCCTTCCATACAGCCATGCAGAGATCGGCCAGACCTGTGCGGATTTGCTTGCACGGAACGCGCTGATGACCGGACGCGCCTCCTTGCGATTCAGTATTTCACGGGGCATCGGGCCACGCGGACTGACGATAGCTGATGCGATGACACCGACCTGCCTGTTAACGGCTGCTCCTGCGCCTGCACCGCCAGCGGCCATGACAGTGATCACAAGTCAGAGAATCCGCAATGAGCACTCTTTATCGTCCAAGTATAAAACGTTGAACTATCTCGACAACATTATAGCGCGGCATGACGCCGACGCTGCAGGCGCCGATGAAGCGCTGATGCGCAACACACAAGGTTGTGTCGCCTGCGCAAGCGCCGCAAATGTATGGTGTCTCGAAGACCGGACACTTCTGACGCCACCTTTACACGATGGCGCGCTGAACGGAACGGTGCGCTGCAGGCTTTTGACGCTCGCGCCCACATTAGGATTACACGCAGAAGAAACGTCGCTCAGCCGTGAGCGTATTGCCGCGGCGGATGGCGTCTTTCTCACCAACAGTTTGATCGGCGTGACACCTGTGACGCGGATGGACGGCCAAACCTTTCCGATTTCGCCGTATATACAAACACTCGCCCGCGCTTATGCAGAGCACGTGCAATAGTCATAGAGGATGGGGAATGTATCTAGGGTATGCGTTGAATCGCCAATGTGCGCCGTGGCAACGCAAAAAATGAGTCGGTCATCGTAATCGTTGCGACATTGATGAATTTGACGATGCTGTTGTAATCAAAACTCACTTCAGAAACAATAATGCTGCCGCCGGGGGCACCGATGCCAGTCGGCAGTATGAAGGGGTCATCGACCGCATAGGGCGTCATATTATACCCATCGCTCCATCCAACCTCGACTGTCCCGTCAAGATTAATGTCCACAGATGTCACCCGTATTTGAATGGCGGTCGAATCATAAGGCGACATAATCAAGCGTGAGGCGTCAAACACATCGGCAACATCATCATCCGTGATCTGCTCTGCTTGCGCCACAAGGTCAGCAACCGTACTGGTGACGATGGTGACGCGCCGGTGGGCCATCATCAAATCCGACACTTCGACCATACCGAGAAAGAGAATGATCATAAAAGGCGCAAGGATGGCAAACTCCACCGCAGCAACGCCTTCGTTGTTCTTTTTAAATCTGTGCAGAGAGAGAAACATATCGCCTTCGCATGTCCCCTTAGTAAGGCTCGTTACGGAATGACGCATACGCAGAAATGAGGCGCTGATTGTCGCCGGTATTGGCAAAGAAGCGGCCCATAATGGGGGTGATAATGTCCCACGTTGCAAACACCCGCACCAGCACCACATCTCCGGCGGTCCCGGTGTCAAAGTCGAAGCTTGACCCTAAATCACCGCCTTCAAAAGGATCTGGCTCACCAGAACTGCGAAAGTCCGCATAGGGTGTCACATCAATATGCACCTCTTCGCAATCTATAAGGAAGTTAATGCTTCCGCACAAAGTGTCACGGAAATTATCGAAATCTGCGACATCTGACCCTTCAATCTGACCGGTGCGGATTTGCCGCGCCGCTTCCAGTGTGCCGTTCTCCAACACCAATGAAGCCGCAAAGATAAGAGAAACTTCAATGATCGCAAACAACAAGGTGAAGAATGGCAACGCGACAAGAGAAAACTCAACCGCCGTCACGCCATCTTCATTTTTAATAAAGCGTTTTTTCATGAGACGAAAGCGTTTCATCATGCCCGCCTTACTTGCTCAAACGCAGATTGTTAAGATCACGTGCAATGGCATCAAACGCCGCATCCAATTCGGAACTTGACGGCGAGTCAAAATAGAGAGAGGGGTCTGTCGCACAATCGCGCATCAAATCGCGCACATTGTTCGTGTTGACCTCAAAGGTGATGGTGTAGACACGGATACCCTTCGCTTTAATAGCGTTACAGAGAGTCGTCGTGTTTTCGTCTAACTTATCCTCGAAAACATTGTCATTAGTCGTGCCAAGGCGCGCATTTGCGAGATACCCATAGGCAGAGTATTTTGAGAGATTATGATTGTATTCATCATTGATGGTGTTTTCACCATCAGTCAGAAGAATAAGGGCCTTATCCCAATCGGTATCTGTATAAGCAACACCTTGGTTGAAAGGCTGCTCTGGCGACAGCAAGCGCCATCCCCATGCTAGCCCGATAGGAATATGCGTAAAATCTTTGGCATTCATATCATCAATTGCGCTCAGGAGAGTGCTTTTATTATTCGTTAACGGGGTCACTTCTGATAATTCGCAATTTTCACCTGGGCCTTCATGCGAATAATAGACATAGACGTTATTGTATTTCGTGACATTGCGTTGTTGTTGTGCATATGTGCCGCCAATGACCTCATATATGTAGTCATTGTCATAGTAATATTCATTTGGTTCATCCGGCGCAAAATAGGGCTGCCAAAGCGTATTGGGATTTGATGTTGTTGGTTCTGCATCCTGCACATCGTATGGCGGCTCGCGTGTCTCCACACAGCCATTCCAAGAGCGGTTATTAATCTCATCAAAAAGATCCCATACCGTTTGTCCCGGTGCGAAGTCAAAGTTCTCACCGGCAATATCGGCATCGCCATCTTCATCCATCCACCCATTCGCAAGAGCATCAGTGCCAATGTTGACGGATTGCGCAAAGGGCACGAGACCAATCTTCAATGTGCTGGACGTTGTGTCATCCCCGAAGAGAATATCCAGCAAGTCTTCCGCAGCGCTCTTGAGTGATGAAATTTTGCTGCCCCTCATCGAGCCGGTATTATCCAACACCATAATCACCTCAAGACCAGATGATTCCTGGGTGACTTCCGTACTCGCAGCAATGGTAATTTTTTCATAGCCAAAGAGAGCCATAATCGTCGAGCCGACTTCAGCCGAGCCTGTCAGTGTGACCGTGGTGCCATCCACTGTTGGGGACACTTGGATAAGATTACCCATCTCATCATCTGCGTAGTTCGCCGCCAAATAGTTATCGACAAGAGTCTGCAATTCGCTTTCTGAGAGGTGCGCATTGTTCCCGGCTGCAAGCGCAGCAGCATCAAGCGCCTGCGCAAGACGCTCACGTACAACAAGAGAACGGGAGACATCAACCGCAATACCAGCAGCCATCAGGACGGGAACGGAACATAACGCAAAGATTATCGCGGTATTCCCACGACGATCACCAAAAAATGTTTTTAACTTATCGCTGAAGCGATTATATAACTTACTTAAAAACATCGCACGCACTCATAAACTCATTCACCACGAGCATTCAAATATATAGTGGGCAACTTAAGATAAGATAAATGGAATGGGCAGACTTTTAGTATTCACTATGCATGAATCATATAAGCCCAAGGAAAAATCACGGTCTGCACTCTTTGTTTTCATTATCGTTTGGTTAACCAAACGATAACCCTTCAAACGCATAAAACCGCCGAGGTTGACTCGGCGGTTTATTCCATGCGCAATGGTTTTATAGAAACTTAGTCGCCCGCGCCTGACGCTTGTTTGCCACTCTCAGCAAGCCTGATCTTGTTTTCAAACTCTTTACCAAGATTCTCATATGGCTCTGGTGCATCACCAGGCATCAATGAGCGTTCACATTTTGGCGCACAGCTATATGTCAAACGCGATGCACTACGGTGAAGGAAAAGGTTTTTTGAGTCTGTAGAATTGACATGCACAACCATATTCGTAATTGTATCGCCATTCGCATCGACGGCTACAACATTTGTTGTGCCGTGTGTACGGCCGATCACAAAGAAAAGATCAGACGTTTGCGCCATCACATCGGCGATAGCTGGATTACCTATAACCACACTCGCCGCAGCGCGGGGAAGTTTTACAGGGGCCGTTTGATCTATTTGCACCCGCATCTCATCCGCATGGGCAGCGCCCGTTGCCGCTGCAAAAAGCACTGCTACACATGCGCTTTTTGCTTTCTTGCCAATGAATATCGACATTGTCTTAAGACCTTTCGATGAATTACTACACAACAATCACGAAGCTTCTTGAAGTGTGCAGACTATCCGAAAAGATTAAACTTTTTCTAAACACGTCCGCACGCGATGTATGAAGACAAATTCCGCATGATCTGGAACGAATGCATCAAAAAATCCAAATAAGTTGTCAGGTCGTTAAAATTTTATCGATCCCTTGAACAGGATACTAACGATCTTGCGCTATTGTGGCAGTGTTCACGGGGTGCAATGTGAACAGCCTCATGACGAGGCAAACATATGTTAATGTAACCTAGGAGTACAGAACATGAAACAACTGATGTCTTTTATGAAAGACGAGTCTGGTGCAACAGCCATTGAGTATGGTCTCATTGCTGGTTTGATCGCTGTTGTGATCATCACCGCCGTCACAAGCTCAGGCACAAGCTTAGAAGGCGTATTTGACAGCGTCTCTAGTGAGCTTGGCAAAGTTTAAGTCTAACGCTAGACTTTGCAAAAGAAGCGCCCTGGGTTAATCCTGGGGCGCTTTTATTTTGGCCAGCGCTTAAGCATTTATCCACTAACAGAGGATAGTGTCTTTCAATTGTTTTCTTGCGTAATGGCCCCTATCGAATGACCAGCCAGTTGTTATCTTATATTTTTCCTTTGTGCCTGGTGATGGCTGCGTTTTATGACATCACCACAACGAAGATTCCGAACTGGATCTCAGGGATTCTTATTGTGACGTTCTTGGTCATTGCGCCTTTTATCGGTTTTGGCTTTGCCGATATTGGTTTGCAATTAGCCATAGGCCTGAGTGCGCTGCTTATCGGGTTTCTTCTGTTTTCTATGGGCGTTTTCGGTGGGGGCGATGCTAAGTTAATTGCGGCAGCCCTTCTGTGGATGAATGCCTCTTCCATTATTCCTTTTCTCTTTTTTATGGCCTTAACGGGTGGCCTTCTAGGCGTTCTCTTTCTCTTTCTAAAGTATATGCCTCTACCGAAAACATTTGCGGCCCATCCCTGGGGGATCAAACTTAAAAGCACACACCCGCATATCCCTTATGGCCTTGCGATTGCGATGGGAGGCATTCTTGCTTATCCCCAAACAGTTATCTTCACAACTCTCATCTCGTTATAGTCCTTAACAA
>JANQLI010000210.1 GCA_028280675.1 Alphaproteobacteria bacterium | reverse complement strand
TCTTTAAGAAAGAGGGAACGGTCACCGCAGGGAATGCTTCTGGGATCAATGATGGCGCGGCGATGCTGGTTTTGATGGAGCGTGAACGGGCCGAAGCGGAAGGCAAAAAGCCTCTTGCGCGGATCGTCTCTTATGCGCGTGCGGGCGTCGAGCCGGACGTTATGGGAACGGGCCCGATACCTGCTGTGAAAAGGGCGTTAGCGCGGGCCAATCTCACTGTTGAGGACATGGATGTGATTGAGTCCAATGAAGCCTTTGCCGCGCAAGCGACCTGTGTGAGCCAAGAGCTTGGTTTTCCTGCAGAGAAAACCAATCCCAATGGCGGGGCCGTTGCACTTGGTCATCCGATTGGGGCGAGTGGGGCGATCATCACGACAAAATGTCTTTATGAGCTTAAGCGCACCGGCGGCAAGTATGGCCTTATCACGCTTTGTATTGGTGGTGGGCAAGGCATTGCTGCTGTGATTGAAATGCTCTGATCAGTGTTCATATTGATGCATTGGAAGCGCGCATCTCGAAAAGAGGTGCGCGTTTTATGTTTACGCTGGCAATGGATAACGCTCCATTAAATAACAGATGCAATCGTCGCGAAGAATATCGACATTTAACGTGAACATAGCAGGCATCACGGTTTTTTTTAGTTGAATTTCATCACCCTGCAGCACCAAAAACTCATCAAGCACATCTTCGCCATCTTCAGACACAACCTTTAAGGCGACGTTTTGCCCTTTTGATTGTTTGGCAATCAGTGTGCCTGCAGGCAGTTCGTTGAAGTTGAGAAGGTCCACATTCGGCCGCAACACAACGTCATCCTTTTCAGAATCAAAACCAACTTGATTATCGCCATTCACGCGCATGATCGCTTGAGTGTGAAACAAATCAATATCTGATTTAGCAATAGGGTGTTCTGGAAGCGCTGAGAGATTTAAACAGGCCTCGATAAAACATATGGCGTGTTCGGTGCTGCTTGGTTGATCCGGTTGCCCGCACTCAAGTGTTACAGAAGGGCCAATTTTACTCATTGCCATTGATTGGACGCCGCGTGGACGCAGAAAGTAAATAACCGTACGGCTAAAGAGTGTGGCGAGATGAAAAAACGGTGTTTCGAGGACATTGATGCAGGCATAATGCGGATTGCGTCCAGTATTATTGTGGATGTCGATGCTCGCGAAAACACCTCTATCATGCATGCGATCAACGATGTTTTGCATCATTGCCGCTTCCGGTGCATCGTCATGGGGTGTCCCCGGCCAGATACGATTGTAATCAACCTGCCCTGGAAGGTGTCGTATCCCTTCTTTTGCGGCGGCAACATTCCCAATAAAGAGGGCCATGGCCCGCGGCAACACCCCACAATCGTCAGCAAAGCCATAGCGTTGCAGCACGTGGCGCACGGCGTCCCATCCCGTGGTTTCATTGCCATGTAACAGGACAGAAACAAAGAGTTCCGGTGATCTTCTCCCTGGTAAATGGAAGAGAGTTGGTCCCGGGAGCATATCGGCCAATTCATGGGTGGACTTATTTAAAAGGCCGGCTGGAAAATCATCACGGATATGTAACATTTAAAAAGACCATTCATGGACAGGTTTGCCATCTTCCTGGCGCTGATAATAGGCGACGCAGAGATCAGAGAAGGTGGCTTTGTGCTGCGCCATATAGTGACGTTGCCAAGTCGCCCCGTTTTGTCCAGACCTTACGCGCTTTTCGATGATGCCGAGATAGGTAGAGATGTCGTTTTCAGAAAGCCCTAGTCGGTTGAGCGCCTCGGCTGCAAGCGGCAAGAGTTCGTCCAAGAGGATTTTCTTCAGTGACGTGCTTTCGCCATCCATCCACATGATGTCCGCCTTAAGGCCAAATTCAGCCGCGGCGTAGAAATTATCGCGGCACGCCCGATAAGGGAGTTGGCTTTCCGGGGCCAAGTCTGCGTAGGAGAATGCATAAGCAAGGCCATAGTAAAGCGCCGCATTTGCGATGTTATCGATAACGGTTGGGCCCGCGGGAATAACGCGGTGCTCAATGCGCAAATGCGGTTCTTGTGCAGCGTCAAAGCCAATCAGGGCCCGGTTCCAACGCCAAATTGTACCATTGTGGAGCCGTAAGTGACGGAGATATTGTGGGCCGTCGTCATAAAGAAGGGGCAGCAGCACCGGATAGCGTTGGCGATTGGCATCGAACACTTCGAGAAGGCTCTCATCTAAATAGCGTATGCCGAAAGTCACCCGTTCCGCATAATCAAATTCGCCGACGGAGATGGCTTGTTCAAAAAGCGGGATACGCGTTTCGTCCCACAAATCACATCCTAAAAGATAAGGTGAGTTGGCGCCAGCGGCTACGGTAAAAGCCGATGCAATTTTTGACGCATTGTAAAAACGCGCGCCCATATCGGCGGGCACTTGCAAATGCACTTGAAAAGATGTGGCTGCCGCCTCCAACATCACGTCGTTATGGGTGGCGGTCAGATGGTCTTTGCCTTTAATGTCTAGTGTGATGGGTGTGTCATGGCGTTCTTTGAGAATTTGCGTGTTCAACGCAAAGAAGCGATTAGACGGTGAAATGTGCTCAAGTGTGAGTTCATCGTCTTTTAGCGTTGGCAGAATGCCAATCATCATCAACTTCGTGTTGAGTGTATGCGCAATACCTTGCGCTTTTCCCCAAACCTCTTGCAGTTGTGACTGCATACGGGAAAAGGCATCGCCCTTCAACGCCACAGGGTCAGTGTTGAATTCAACATTGAAGGTGGAAAGTTCTGGAACCACCAGAGGGTTTTGCATGGCGTTCAGGAACGATGCGTTTTGTGGCGCCGGGTTGTTATTTTGATCAATCAGCCATGCTTCAAGTTCAAACCCGCCGATATCCCCTGTCTTACAAAAGCGATTATCTTCAAGCCAAATGCGGCAAAGCTTCGTTTCTTCCAGAAGCCGTGTATCGAAGATGGCGGCATCTTCTGGGGAGAAAGTCCTGGTCTGAATATCTTCGCCCATGATGTGTCTTTAGTCTTCACGTATAGCCCAGAGGTCATACGCATCGGCGTGTTTGATATGAGCCGTCACGATATCACCCGGTGTGGGCTCTGTGTCCCCATTCAGATATACCGCCCCATCAATTTCGGGAGCATCGCCTTTTGAGCGGCCAATGGCGCCTTCATCATCGACCTCATCAATGATGACATCGATTGTTTTGCCGATCTTTTCTTGCAGACGTTTGGTGCTGATCTCTTGGGCTTTAGACATGAAGCGGTCAAAGCGATGCTGTTTCACATCTTCGGGCACATGATCCGGCAGGGCATTGGCAGGTGCGCCTTCAACATTCTCATATTGAAAACAGCCTACACGGTCCAACTGTGCTTCGTCGAGCCAATCGAGAAGATAGTCCACGTCCTCATCTGTCTCTCCGGGGAAGCCGACAACAAATGTCGAACGAATGGAAAGATCGGGACAAATATCGCGCCACATGTTGATGCGGTCCAGTGTTTTGGCGTCATGCGCGGGGCGTTTCATCGCCTTGAGTACCGAAGGGCTGGCGTGTTGAAAGGGGATGTCAAGATAGGGAAGGATTTTTTCCTCCGCCATCAGCGGCACCACCTCATCGACATGAGGATAGGGATACACATAGTGAAGACGCACCCAAGCGCCTAAGTCTCCTAAATGTTTGCAGAGGTCGAAAAACTGTGCGCGAACAGAGCGGTCGCGCCAGTGTGACTCAGCGTATTTCAGATCGACGCCATATGCGCTAGTGTCTTGTGAAATCACAAGCAGCTCTTTCACGCCTGCGCGCACAAGATGTTCGGCCTCCCGCATGACATCTGCTGCGGGGCGGCTCACCAGGTCGCCTCGAAGCTGTGGAATAATGCAAAAACTGCAGCGGTGATTACAGCCTTCGGAAATTTTGAGATACGCATAGTGGCGCGGCGTGAGCCGCACGCCCTCCGGGGGAACCAAAGATGTAAAAGGACTCTCTGACAGGGGAGCGGCGTCATGCACCGCCTCCATCACCTGTTCATATTGATGCGGTCCTGTCACAGCAAGGACATCGGGATGCACATCGCGGATGGCGCTTTCTTCCACACCCATACAGCCGGTGACAATGACGCGGCCATTCTCGGCCATGGCCTCGCCGATGGCATCCAGTGATTCCTGTTTGGCGCTGTCGAGAAAGCCGCATGTGTTGACCACGACCACATTGGCGTCGTCATAGTTGGGCGCAACCGCATACCCTTCCGCGCGTAGGCGACTGATAATGCGTTCCGAATCCACTAGGGCTTTGGGACAGCCCAGCGAAATGAAACCAACCTTTTGATTTTGTTCCGTTTTCATCATCTATCGGTTGGTTGTAAACGAGTCGTATGTGTGAGGCAAACAGCTTGGACGATATGGGCCACAATGATCTAAGGATGTAAAAAAACCTGTGAGATGAGTGAAGAGACTCGTCTCTCTCGGTTGACGTTGGGGAAGTGAGAGCCCGAAATTGACACGCAAATTTTCGGTATGTCTTTTACTGTTTGGTGTGATCTGATTGCAACAACACATTCTTCGCGTGCACTGCTATGTAAGTATTTATCTTCTTGATAAATATGACAGAATCGTCACAAACGAGAAAATGCACATGTTATAGTAGAAATACGCGATAAAATACTCGCATTTGACCGCTTTGTCCTCATCATTATAATCTTAAGAAGATCATTGGCCTCGCCGATCAGGTGATCTGTGGGGGTATGGACTTGGGGGAGTTACACATGAAAACCACACCATTATCTTATTTACGTGCCGGTGTTTGTTCGGCAGCGCTTGCGGTGGGCCTCATGCCTTTGTCAGCGAATGCGGCCATCAGCGAACTGGTTGTGACGGCGCAAAAACGTGCCGAGAGCATTCAAGATGTGCCGATCTCGATTTCGGCATTTGATGGCGACTTTATTGAAGATTCAGGCATCAATACACTGCAAGATTTGTCTTTCTATGCGCCGAATCTTTATCTCTCACAATCGAGCCAAGTGGCCAACCAACGTATCGCTATTCGCGGTGTGGGCTCAGTTGGGAACAATGCGATTGAACCGAGTGTCGCCGTCTTTATCGATGGTGTGTATGTCCCGCGTCCAAGTTCTGTTGTCGGGAATTTGCAAGATATTGAAGCGGTTGAAGTGCTGCGCGGCCCCCAAGGGACGTTCTTTGGGCGGAATGCGTCGATGGGTGCAATCAATATCCGGACTAAGAATCCTGAAGATGAATTTGGTGGCAACATCCGCGTGAGCGCTGGTAACTTTGATGCGTATAGTATTGGAGCAACCGTTAATGTTCCGATCAATGAAAAAGCTGCTGGTCGCTTCGCCATTGATTATTCCGACCGTGATGGTTACGGAGAGAATCTCCTGGATGGCAGCACTATTGGTGGTTGGGAAGACCTCGCATTGCGCGGAGCACTGAATTTTACACCAGCAGACAATTGGGACGTTCTCATTCGTGCTGATTATCAAAAAATTGAGAATGGCGGCCCTATTGTGGAAGCTTTGAGTTCAAGCCATGTGCCGGCTTTCTATGACCCGACATTTGCACTAATCAACACGACAGATGTTACGACTCTTGGTTTGGGCGGGAATGGTATTCCTCCAGAGCTTTCTGACTCCACTGACTTTAAAGTTCGTCAAGTGCATGAGGATAGAGCTGAAGACGAGCAGTGGGGTATCTCCGCTGAAGTTAGCTGGGATATTGGTGATCATACACTCAAATCTATAACGGCATACCGTGACTGGGAGAATGATACATATGAAGAAGCTATCCGTTTAAGCACGGATATTATTCAACGTGTGACGGCGTATGAGGCAACGACTTTCTCACAAGAATTACAGCTCATTTCTCCATCTGGTAATTTTCTCGAATATGTACTTGGGGCCTATTACTATGATGAGGAATATACGGTAGATCAGGATTTGGATGCTGGTGATGACTTTTGTGGGGATGCTTCTGTCATCCCGATTCCACAAGCTGGCCTTTTGGCTAACCTTGAGCTTGCCGGTCTTCTTCCCGCGGGTACGTCTGCAACATGTGCGTTTTTCGAAGACACATTGGATGTAATTTCAAGTGATGGTCTGTTCGAACAAGATCTCGAATCTTACGCACTCTATGGTCAGGCAACATTAAACTTGACTGATCAATTCCGTCTCCGTGGCGGCTTGCGTTGGACCAAAGATGAAAAATCAGGAAGCTTCACCAACACAATCAATAACCCAATCGTATCAGCTCTTGGCTTGCGGTCACCAGAATCATTTCCGGATATGAAATTTGATGATGAAGAATTGACATGGTTGGCGACAGGGGAGTTTGATGTCAACGATGACATTATGGTCTACGCGACGGCCTCTACGGGTTATAAAACTGGTGGATTTAACTCTGAAGGGACGGCTTTACCCTTGGGAACCGATCGTATTTTCGGATCTGAAACAACCACAAACTACGAGATTGGTGCCAAATCATCGCTCTTTGATGGTTTGGTCACAGCTAATGTGACTGTGTTCCAGACCACAATTGACGATTTCCAAGATCGCTCTTTCGATGGCATTAGCTTCATCGTGCGCAATGCCGGTGAACTTGAGCAGAAAGGTGTGGAGATTGATATTCAAGCACAGCCAATTGAACAACTCTTTATCGCTTTGGGTGCAGGCTATTTGGATTCCGAATTCAAAAGTTTCCCGGCTGCTTCGGCTCTGCCAGGTACACCTTGGGTTGAAGTTTTACCAACCATTTATGCACCGCCTGGACCACAGGATTTGAGCGGTGAACGAAACCACTTTTCACCGGAGTGGCAGGCGTCTCTCGTCAGTCAATGGACAGACCAACTCGCTAATTCCAATTATGACTATTTCATTCGTGGCGAATGGCAATATGTGGATGATCAGAATGTGGGTGCAAACACCAATGGTAACCCTCAATCAATCCAAGAAGCCTATGATCTGTTCAATGCCCGTATCGGCCTTGCAAGCTCCGATGGTAAGTGGGAACTTTCCGCGTTTGGTCGTAACTTAGGTGACGAAGGTTATTGTCAAACTATGTTTGATCAACCATTCTCTCAACCACTTAATAAGTTGGCGCCTGGCGCAGCATTGCTCACTGACCCAACGACGGGTGGTGCGTTACAGCGCTGTGTATTGGGCTCTCCGCGCACCTATGGCGTCGAAGCGAAAGTGAACTTCTAAGTTAGTCCCCCAAAACTAGCACTGGTATTGAGCCCGGATGTGCGTATCGCATCCGGGCATTTTTCTTTCTGAGCCCCTGGATGTGGATAAGTGTTACGCCGATACCGTGTTTTGGAGGAAAAAAGATAAAAATTTTTCTCTCAGTTCTATGACTATTCCTAGCCCTTGTATTCTGCTATTCCGGCGACGCATCGCAGAGGGGCGGCGTACCCAGTATCGATCCAACCGACGACTTCCCCACTGTTTAAATGTACTTTTGCGGCTTTCCCGGTCCAAATATTCGAAAACAAAATATGCTCGCCATCATAGCTGGGCTCAATATCAGTCCAGCCATATCCACCGAGGACATGATCTTCGAGGACATTCCCCTCTTCATCAAGAATTTGATAATTGTCACCGCGCGTGATGATCAAACGCCCATCCGCTAAGTATTTGACGGCGATCACCCAATTGCGGTCATAAAGGTCATCCCCTGGATAGGTCACCAGATCCGGCATTTGTTGATTATTCACCACGTCATAACGCATGATGCGTTTACCTGTTTCGGTGGTATAGGTGATAAATTGTTCGCTGGGGTGCAGCGTCGAATGGGTGACGCCCTTAAAGCCGGTGAGTTCTGGTGCGGATTCATTTTTGTATTCCGCAAGTAAATTTCCCCCACGGTCATATTTATAGATATGACCATAGCCAATCAGATCAGTGCCAGGCACTTTTGGGAAGATAATGCTGGTTGCGACATCGCTGCGTTTTTCTTTGCCTTTGACATGTTCGCCTAAAAAAACATTGCCTTCTTTATCAAAACTAGCGCTGCGATAAATACGTGGGAGGAACTCAATACGGGGTAACTCGCGCCCGGTTTTTGGGTCAACGCGAATGACCGTGTGGTTATCAAAAGCCCACAGCACGCCGTCTGGATCAAACTCACACCCGCCAACCAGATGTGTGGTGTCCTCGATCCACAGAACGCCTTTTAGGTTGAGGTCTTTGTCGTATTGAATAATTCGCCCACGTCCGGCGTGGTCGTCTTCTGGGTTGTTTAGATATGTGCAGCCGAGAAAAACATCCCCTTGGGCAAAGGTCTGCATCGTTGTTTTTTCTGGTGTGAGATCCGACATGCTGCGACACCCTACTCAATAACGGGGCCGCCGCGTTCCATCTTGCGTTTGAAGAATTCGCCTGTCTCAAGACCTAATTGCGGGCGGCGTGGCTCTAGTAATTCGACGAAAGGCGAGGGGCGATCATTCATATAAATTTCGAAGATGGGTTCATCGTCTTCTTTGGTTTCAATCCAACGTTCTTGAGTCTCGCCGCAGCCTTGGATGGTTTTGAAAAACACAACACGGCCAGGCGTATTAGGCATGCGCGCAATGAAGGAGAATGTCCCAACCTTATCAACCGGCAAGCTACCACCCGACCACACGAATTCATCCACGACTTCTGTGATCATTGCGATTCCACCTTCCATCGGGACCGGTTCGTCAAGTTGACGCATGACGATTTGAGTGTCCCAGCCGGGTTTTTCTTCGGGCACGGCAATGGTGACTTCTGGGGGGATTTTAATGCGAATTTCCGTTGTCACTTCTGGGCCACAGCCATGGGGGACGAGAACAGTTAAGAGCTCTTGATAGCCAGCTCGCACCTGGTCATTGGCCATAGTAATGTGTGCAAAGGTTGCGGTTGACTGCAGAAGAAGGGCTCCTCCAGCAAGTGCGCTTAGAAAGCGGCGGTTCATTCGCGTCTCCTCATAAGATTATTTTACATCACATTGTGTCGCTAAGGCCTGAAGACGACAAGACCCCATATCCCCGATATTTCACCTAGGGGTCATTGTATCGTTTTGAGGGAATGATCGAACGCACAAAGGGTTCGCGTTACGATTTATGATAACGCCTGATCACTCACAAAGGGATTTGATTGGCGCTCTTGCCCAAAGGTGGAGATGGGGCCATGGCCGGAGATAAATGTGATGTCATTGCCAAGGGGCCAAAGCTTCTCAGTAATCGAGCGAATAAGCGTTGCGTGATCGCCACGGGGAAAATCCGTCCGGCCAATTGACCCTTGAAACAGCACATCCCCGACAAGGGCTAATTTGGATGGTTGATGGACAAACACAACATGGCCAGGGGTATGACCAGGACAGTGATAGACATCCAAGGTGATGTTCCCAAAGCTGACTGTGTCCCCATCTTTAAGCCAACGATCAGGGGTGAATGTGCGCGCCCCCGCAATCCCATATTGCTGTCCTTGAACGGCAATTTGTTCGATCCAGAATTGATCTTCTGTGTGAGGCCCTTCAATGGGAATGCCACACTTTTCGCTAAGCTCCGCTGTGCCGCCTGCATGATCCATATGGCCATGGGTGATGATAATCTTCTCAAGATCAACGTGATGTTCCGCCACGGCGGCAAGGATCTTATCGAGATCGCCGCCAGGATCAACCACGGCGCCTTTCTGGGTTTCATCACACCACAGTAACGAACAATTCTGGACAAACGGCGTCACTGGGATAATGGTTGCTTTCAGAGCCATCACGTTCACTCACGTCTTGCCAAACAGAGGTTTGTCATAGAGAGCTATGAGCGGGCTGTCACGTGGTTTTTATGAGCCTGTTCTGAGTTGTGTGATGAATTTATCGGCTTCTTTCCTGAGAATCTCTGATTGATCCGAGAGATTTTGCGACGCCATGAAGACTTGTGCCGCCGCGCTGCCTGATCGTGCGGCGGCTTCGCCGACGCCGCCAATGCTTTGTGAAACATGGGTTGTCGCTTCTGAGGCGCTTTCCGCATTTTCAGCGATTTCGTGGGTCACCGCACCTTGTTGCTCGACAGCGCTGGCGACGGCAGAGGCGATTTCATTCATACGCTGGATGGTTTGTGTAATGTGCTGAATAACGTCAACAGTTTGACGTGTCGCGGCTTGCACGGTGAGAATTTGCTCAGAAATATCTTCGGTTGCGCGCTCTGTTTGCGCCGATAAATTCTTCACTTCAGATGCAACAACCGCAAACCCGCGGCCAGCTTCGCCAGCGCGTGCCGCCTCAATCGTCGCATTTAATGCCAGCAAGTTCGTTTGGCCTGCAATGGTGCTGATCAGTGTAACAACTTCATCGATGCGTGATGCTGCTTCGCTCAGGCTATTTACGACTATTGTTGCGTCTGTCGCATCTTGTTCGGCTGATTGCGCGATGGATGCGCTTTCTTGCACACGTGAGGTGATTTCCTCAATGGATGCGGTCAGTTCGTTTGTTGCGCTTGCTGTGGATTGAACGTTTGCGGCGGCTTGTTCTGACCCATCTGCAGCCTTTGAGGCTTGTTCGGTGGATTCGCTGGCCGCGTGATTCAAGTCTTCGGCGGCAGCTTTCATTTCATCTGCCGATGTCACAAGATGCGCCACAACCGAGCCAATCGATTTTTCAAAATCATTTGCAAGCCCGCGCATCATCTGAATGCGCTCTTCACGCATGCGTTTGACTTCCAATCCATTCTCTTTGAATACTTGAAGGGCATGCGCCATATCCGTCAGTTCGTCATTACCGCCATGCGGAATAGGGGTATCCCATTTTCCTTCGGCAAGATCCCGTGTTGCAGCCACGGTTTGTTTGAGGCGTTTCAAAACATTCTTACTAATATAAGAGGACATCAGCCCACTTCCACCGATAAACGTCACGATCAGAATCACGAGTATAATCCATGTGCTTACATCAATGACGTTCAGTGTGGCTTTGGTGTTTTTTTCAACTTCCGAACGTTTTGCCGTCATATACTCATTGATGAGAGAATTCACATAATTAGTCGTCTCTGTGGCCTCATCGACGATTGTTGTTGTGTCCTGTTGAATGTTGAGTTCTTGCAGGCGGACATCGAACAGACTGTTCTCGCGCGCCCCGTAATTTACCAGCTCAGCGGCATTGGCGCGAATTTTGTCCGTTACTTCCTCGCCTAAGATCACCAGATTCACGTTTAATTCATCAGACGCGCTGTTGAATTGTTCATTCAAATCGGCAACCTCAAAAGGCGCGGTGACGGTGATCAATGTTGAATAAATGTTGAAAATTTCTTGGGCGCGCAGATTGATACGAAGGAACAATTCGACATCAGCGGCTTCTACCTTATCAATGTGATTTTCAACCCGATTCACGAGAAGATCTTTGACAACGCTTGCTTCGCCATAGATTTGCGCCTTGAGCCGTTGTTGGTCGATGCGTTGACCGACAAACGTGCTCGCTTGAATCATATTTCTTTCAAGCTCAGTGACGGCATCAATGATTTCGCTGAGCCTGGCATTGTCGAGAGAATCTTTTGCATAAAGTTCGTTGCCGATACCGGTCAATCTTTGATGCAAATTTTTTAACTCACCGGCATGTAAGTTTTTAGTCGCTATATTTGTACTGGCGTTTAACGCCACCAACTTTGTTGTAAATTGATGACTCACATCTGATAGATCGACGGCTTGTGAAAGGAGCGGAAATTTATCTTTAGAGATGTCGTTCAGAGAACGCCCCGATAAATTAAGAGATATAAGAGCGATTACTGTCGTCAGTATCACTAATATTAAAATAGTTCCGACAGCCATCAGCAGTCTTGTGCGAACTGTTTCTCCAAGAACATAAGCGCGAAACCCGGATACAAAGTTATCAAACGACATTTCTATAGCCCCCTCATGTGCCAAAAGGCCTCTAGCGCAGGCTAAAGACCTCCTAGACAGCCGGGATTATTTCACCATAGGCTCTCTTTTTTTTTGGTTAATCTTTTTAATCGTTAATGTGGCTAAATGTGAGGCGGACTTTCATGCCAGGAGTTGTCGTGGGACCCTCTTTATAGAGCCATTTTTGCACAGCATTCAGCGCTGCTTTGTCGAAGACACCTTCTGGTGTGGCATCTACAACGATAACATCTTCGACTTTTCCATCTGCAAGAACCGTATATTCGAGGATGACATATCCTTCGATTCCGCGGCGTTCGGCGGCCCGTGGGTAGTTTGGGGGATTGACACGAATAGGCTCACGCTTCTGTTCCACTTGTGTTTCGGCAAGGCTCGACTGTGTAACTCCTTGCGCTAACACAAAAGAAAGTCCCAAGAGAAATGTGAGTAATATATTGTTAAGTTTTCCACACATGTTCATGCCCATATCGTGTCAGAGACTATGCCTCTTTCAACATGAATATACACACCTTCACTTGCATTGACGTAAAAGTGTCATAATGCATTTGACTAAAATTTGAATTATTGCGTATGTGTGGCATTTGAGAGGATCCCCGCTGGTCCGAGTGTGTAAAGAAAGTCTTAAGGAGAGGCGCAATGGCGCGCGAAGCAGAAACACGTGTTGGGTTAATTGGTTACGGCGCCATTGCCCGTGAAGTGGCGGCGCGTGTCGCTATCAATGACCATGTGACTATTGTCGGTGCCCTTGTTTTGCCCCATGAATGTGATCAAGATGCACCATTTCCGCTGGTTGATAATATATCGTCACTATTACAGGAAAAGCCGACCCTTATTGTTGAATGTGCGGGTCATGAGGCTGTGAAGTCCTATGCAGAACCTGTTTTGGCACATAATCTGGATCTTATGATTATTTCGATTGGGGCATTGGCAGATCCCGAACTCTATGCAGAGATCACTGAAGCGTCAGCCCGTTCATCGGCACAAGTCATCCTGCCTGCGGGCGCTTTGGCCGGATTGGATGGCTTAGGAGCGGCTGCACGCGCCGGTCTTGAGTGGGTGCGTATCACCTCGAGCAAACCGCCTCTTGCGTGGTCGGGTGCTCCTGGTGTGGAAGGTGTTGATCTTGCGGGCATTCATGAGGAAACCGTTATTTTTTCCGGGACGGCACGTGAGGCTGCTCTGGCCTTTCCCAAAAATGCAAATGTCGCTGCAACAGCGGCGCTCGGCGGCGTTGGGTTTGAAAAAACGCAAGTGCAATTGATTGCTGATCCCAAGGCCGAACGAAATACCCATGTTTTGGAGTTTGAAGGGGTGCCGGGTTTATATCGCGTCGAAACAGCAGGATTGCCGTCCCTAGATAATCCTAAAACCTCAATGCTGACAGCGTATAATATTTTACGTTCCATTGAAAATCGCAGTGAAGCGATTGTGATCTAAGCCCTTGGTGCGGTGAGAAGAACGTTCCTCATCTTTTGTTAACCCTTTGGTCACGCGGTCAGTGCATATAGTATGCCTGTGGCAGGAAATAGCGTGAGGGAGGCTGAATGCGATGGGGAGGCAATCATTCTCCGTATCTCTCGATCTGTGCCCGCCGCTGACAGAGTTAGAAAGCCTCTGGCGCGATCTTGAAGAGCGTGCGTCTGCTAATTTTTTTCTCACGTGGGACTGGATTGGGCCGTGGTTGACGATGGTGAGGAAATGTCCCTCCCTCGTGAAAGTCTCCCACGGACAGCAATGTGTCGCGCTTGGGTTTGTCGCCAAACATGAGCGATCTTTTATCGGCAGGGCATTACCAGGTTTATATTTAAACCAGACCGGTCAGCCTCAAGAAGACGCCATCTTTATTGAATATAACCATGTTTTATTGGATCAGACGCATTCAGACGAGGCTTTTGCCGCTCTTATGGCTTTTCTGATTGATGCAAAAGACCCATGGCTTTCTGGGTGGTGCGAATTCTCAGTCGGCGGGATCACCGATAGTGTTCTACAGTCACTGAGGTCACTTGGTTATGATCCACATGTTCAAGAGGTGCGCACTGCGCCTTACCGCGATCTCTCGCAGCTTGGCGAGGGTGGCGTGCTGCCAGCACTCAGCCGCAACACGCGCTATCAAGTGCAGCGCTCATTGAAACTTTATCAAGAAAGAGGGGAGATCACGTTACAAGCCGCGCAAAGCAAGGAAGAGGCTATGTCGTGGCTTGGGTTCATGAAAGAGTTTCATCAAAAAACGTGGGTTGATCGTGGACAAGAGGGGGCGTTCGCTAATCCGTCATTTGAAACATTTATCCACGGTCTTGTGAAATGTGGCGTTGAAAGCGGTAAAATTGATCTCTTAAAGGTGAGCGCAGGATCAGAGCCGATCGGCTTCCTTTTTAACCTGATCGAATCGTCCCGTATTTTGAATTATCAATCCGGATTTGCCTACAGTGATAACCCCCATATCAAGCCGGGATTGGTGTGTCATACGCTTGCAATGGACCATTATGCGGCGCGCGGCTTCAAGGTTTATAATTTTCTTGCTGGTGAGAGTCAGTATAAACTCAGTCTTGCAGATCAAGCGGATACATTGAATTGGGTGACGTTGACACGCCCGTCATGGGTGCTCTCTCTTGAGCAATCATTGAAAAAACTCAAAGCGCAAATGACGCACTTATCAAGAGTAGATTGAAAACTGAATGCGTATTTTGTTTCATCATCGCACTGTTTCGAAAGATGGCATGGATGTTCATATCCAAGAGCTTGTTGCCGCCTTTCGTCGCCTTGGCCATGATGTGAAAATCGTTGGCCCTGCGAGCGCAAGCGATCAAGACTTTGGATCTGATGGCGGGCTTCTGTCGAAGATCCGCTCAAAGTTGCCCCGTTTTCTGTCGGAAATTCTTGAGCTTGCTTATGACCAAGTCGCGTACCGGCGTCTCGAAGAAGCATATGAGTCTTACAATCCGGATCTCATTTACGAGCGTTATAATCTGTTTCTCATGGCGGGAATGCGCCTCAAAGAAAAATA
>JANQLI010000356.1 GCA_028280675.1 Alphaproteobacteria bacterium | reverse complement strand
CGAAAGCGAACTGACATCCCAGGTCAAACTCCCCAAGGATTATGAAGATGGTCTCAACCGTGTGCGGCGCTGGGGGAAAGATCATTCCTTCCGTATCGGTTTGCAAGTGTTGCGCGGCATCTCGCGCTCTGATGTTGCGGGACCGGCTTATGCCAATCTTGCGGAGGTGGTGATACAGGCGTTGGAGCCGCTTGCGCGGAGCCAGATTGTGGACGCGCATGGTGAGATTGCCGAGTCCGCCTTTGTGGTTATTGGCATGGGCAAAATGGGTGGGCGCGAACTGACCGCAACCTCGGATCTCGATTTGGTGATGGTCTATGACTTCCCGCAAGAGACTGCGGAATCCGACGGCAAGAAAGCGCTAGATAGCACGCGCTATTTTACGCGATTGACGCAACGCTTTATCACAGCGCTGTCTGCGCCGACCGCTGAAGGCATGCTTTATGAAGTGGATATGCAATTACGCCCGTCGGGGAAAGCCGGGCCTGTGGCGACAAAATTTGCCTCTTTCAAACGCTATTACGAAGAGGATGCATGGATCTGGGAAAAAATGGCGCTCACACGGGCGCGTGTGGTGGCGGGCAGTGACAGTCTTGCACAAAAGTTGCGCGATGAGATTCACGGCATACTGACGGCCCCGCGCGACATCGGTTCCCTCGCGGCCGATATTGTGGATATGCGCGAACGGCTTGAACGCGAGAAGGGCACAAAAGATCCTTGGAATCTCAAACACGTGCGTGGCGGCGTCATTGATGTTGAATTTATCTGTCAGTTTTTACAGCTCGCTTATGCGTCAGAGCATCCAGACATTTTGGATCAAAATACCGCAACAGCTTTTTTCAAAATGAAGGGCAAGGGCATATTGCCCAATGACACCCTTGAACACTTAATTGATGCGGCGGATCTGCTATTGAACATTACCCAAGTTACGCGCATCGCGTTAAGCGGGGCTTTCTCTCCGGATGACGCAGGGGACGGACTGCTTTCCCTATTGGCGCAGAGTGTCGGCGCGCAAAAGTTTGCGGACGCCGAAGAGAAACTTCTTAACACGCAAAAAACGATTCATCGGTTGTTTGATGAGATTGTCGCGGCAAAAGCGGTAAAAGTTAAGGGATCTTAAGATTTCTCAGACCGTTTTGCTGCGATCTTGCCAAATTCCCTGCATATGCTCTGAAAAAGTGACGGGAAATGCCGGGTCTTTAGTAAAAAGAAACCATAATTCCCTACATTATTCCTAGATTTGCGGGGCTTTTACGAGCCACGCTACAGCAGAGATTAACCATTTTGGGTGGGCAGGGAAGACACGCGCATGAAGCGCTTTGATGTCATCGTCATTGGAGCAGGCCATAATGGCTTAATCGCGGCAGCTTATCTTGCGCGCGCAGGACGGTCCGTATGCGTACTGGAGCGCAACGACCATCCCGGCGGCTCTCTTGTGAATATAGAATTTCATCCCAACTTTCTTGCGCCCGCTGGTGCGCACACGATCTCGCTGATGGGGCCGCAAATCATGCGTGACCTCGGTCTGATTGACCATGGTCTCGATATTCTTCCCGTGCCGGGGCGTGTGACGTTTCATCAAGGCGGCGA
>JANQLI010000144.1 GCA_028280675.1 Alphaproteobacteria bacterium | reverse complement strand
ACTTTAATCTTGGGACGCTTCTTCAAGCTGTTAAAGACGTATGGCGTTTTTCATTTGATGAAAAATCTATCGCATTTTATATCAACTCTGATCTTTCTGTCTCACCAATCCTGTTATCTGATCCAGCGCGCATTCGTCAGATTCTGAATAATTTTCTGAGTAATGCTCTCAAGTTTACGGATCGTGGTTCGGTGACTGTGGATGTCAGGCAAAAGTTGCTGAGTGACGGACGGATTGAAACGCGATTTGACGTGCGCGATACGGGGATTGGCATTGCTGATGATGCCGTACCAAACGTATTCGAGACATTTACACAGGCCGAACGTTCGACGACACGCAGATATGGCGGGTCAGGTTTAGGTCTTGCGATATGCAAAGAACTGACGCACCTTCTCGGTGGCCAGATTGGTGTTGAGAGTCAGCTGGGGCGCGGGAGTCATTTTTGGTTTACGGTCCACTCTGATCTCATAACAGAACGCAGAGATCATCCCCAGAATGATCTTCCCGTCAGTGATCAACTGCCTCTAGTGGGGAATGTGTTTGCCGCGATCTCACATGTTTTGGTGGTGGACGATAATACCGTTAATCAGATGGTGCTGCGGACTATGCTTGCGCGTCTTGGATTTGTGATCGAAACTGCAGAAAATGGCGAAGACGCAGTAAAAGCGGCCATGTCCCAACCGTTTGATCTGATCTTTATGGATATTGAAATGCCTGTGATGAACGGTTTGGATGCCGCGCGTGCCATACGCGGTTTATCTGCTCCCATCGCGGATGTGCCGATTATTGCCGTGACGGCCAATGCCCTTGAAGGGGATCGGGAAACCTATCTTGATGCAGGTATGGATGACTATATTACCAAACCAATCGATGTGCGATCCCTCGCTCTCGCCATTATAAGAGCGTTTGAGAAACGCCATGCCTTAAAAGCGGATGACAGTGATGGCATCTCTCACGTTAGTGCATCACCGTATTAAAAACTGGTGACGCGGTTAGGTGAACAATCCATCTTGCAGTCCATTGAAGATATATTGAACGGCAAGTGCGCAGAGCAGTACCCCCATGATGCGTGAAATCACTTGCGCAACAGTTTCGCCAGCCAGCCTCAACAGCGTTCCCGCAAAAATATATATGATCAGGGCAAGACATAAGACCACTCCCATTGCCCCTAACACGGCCGCTTGTGCGGACGGGGAATGCGCATGATTTGTCATAAGTAATAAAACTGAGGCGATTGCGCCCGGTCCAGCCATGAGAGGAATCGCGAGGGGAACGATTGCGGGATCGCTTTCCTGTTGAGTCGTGCCCTGTGCATCGTTGCTCTCTGATTGGTGTAATTTATGGGGTTTTGTTGAAAAGACCATTTCTAGACCGATCAGGAACAACAGTGCGCCCCCTGCCACGCTAAAGGCCGCGAGACTAATTCCAGCCGCTTCAATCACGCTGCCGCCAATGAACGCAAAGAAAAGCAGGATAGCGCCGGTCACAAGGACGCTGCGGAGTGCAGTGCGCCTTCTTTTGCTGTCATCCATCTGGAATGTGAGGCTCGCAAAGATGGGTGCGATCCCAAGAGGGTCGATAATCACGAAGAATGTCACGAAAGCAGATAGTGCAATATCCCACGCCATAGCGATTCCTTGTCTCTCAGTCATAAAAAAGATGCGATGCGGCCTTCATGCTGTAAAGAGTGAAATTGCAATCTCTCATCCCCACTTTATAGAATGGAATATGACAGCAGGTGCGAGTATAGCCGCACGCAAGTATGCCTCATGCGCAAACAAAAGGGCATGAGAAGCATACACCCTCTCATGCCCTGTCAGGCCGCGTCATGAAGATTCGGCTCGGCCGAATCTTGCCCATTAAAAATCAAGCACCCCTTTGAGTTTTTCGCGTAAGGCCGCCACTTCTTCAGGTGTGGCGTTCGACACAGGGGCGTATTCTTTGAACCGCTCAGGAATTTTAATCGTGGCATCAATGCCGATTTGTTCGGAATTGAAAGCGCCAAATTGCTCGGACCGTGGTGCTGACACATCCAGCACCATGGCTTGGGCTGATTTATTGATAATGGTGTCTGAATAAGGCTGTACACGTGTCATGACCGCCCATTCCACAGACTTGAGATCATAGGGGTCCACATCCGGGCCCACCACAGTGACCCATTTTGCAGTCCGTGCCCAGCGCCCCGCAGAGCCCCACACGGCATGAATGACATATTTCCCAAATTCCACATGGGGTTTGTCAGCGCCATCGACAGAGAGCTGAATGATATAACCCATATTTGGTGTCACCACGACGTCTATGACTTCGGGGATTTTGGGTTTGAGATCGGCCAGCACTTCACCTTCCACTGGCAGTAAGGCGATATAGTTATGATCGAACGGTGGCACCATTTCCATGGTGGCGTACCATTGCGGGTCTTTGCGGTGTGTGATGTGATCAATGCGCACACATGGGAATTGATTGATCACATCATAATAGCCGACAGGATTTGAGTGACGACCGGTGAGCATTTGTTCTTCCGGATAGCATTTGCCTTCCAAGACGAATTCAGCATGGGCAGGAACTTCAATGTCCAGCGTGTCACATTTGACGAGCTCAACCGGTTCGCCTTTTAGGGCCCCCGCATAAGCAAATTCATCTTCACCGTAATTGAGGCCCGTGCCAGATGCGAGATGGATAGCCGGATCGACATTACACGCAATGGCGAGTTCAAGAGGCTTGCCCATTTTATGGGCTTTAGAAACATGCAGCCCAATGTGAGATGCAACGGGGTTCCACCAAAAGAAGGCGGCTAACCAGCGCCGTTCTTGTTCTTCTGTATAGCTTTCCCCTGTGGGGTGTTCCGCATCCATAAACTGAATGTAGCGGTACCATCCCACATTGCGCTCGCCTGTTTCTGGGTCGTGGGAGACTGTAATGGCATTGGTGATAAAGGAAGGTTGTTCCTTGCCGAACCAGACATGCGGAATCTGCTTACGCATGTCGATGTCTTTTTCTTCAATGACAACCTCTTTACAGGGCGCTTGATCGCGGCTGAGGATTTTCGGTGCGTGCCATTCGTCTTTGGCTGTCATCAGCCGCGCATGCTCCAATTTGGTCTCGAGCGGATCGCGCATGCCCATGGCCATAGACGTGCGTTCGCGTGTGCCAAAGGGGTTGAACAGCATTGGAATGCCCGGTGTGTTGTATCCTTCGAGATTGTTCAGCATCAAGGCTGGACCGTCTTGGTCGCAGACATAACGCATCAATGTCTGCAATTCGTTGGTTTCGCGCGCCGCATTCAGGGGGACGTCAATCTCCTGAAATTGCCCCTGATCTTTAAGCATGGCGACAAATTCACGTAGGTCCTTATAGCTGCCCATTCTGTCTTACCCTCTTGTCTTATCAGAATATTTGAACGCTTCGACTCCCTTGGGCCGTTTGCGTCACAGTCGGGGTGTTACCTTAATGCGGGGTGGGCAGGAATCACGCCTCGTCATTTTACTGTCCACAGAGGGGTAAGTTGCTGATATGTCATTGAGGTCTGGTCGTCCGGCGCCGCAACACGGTCTTGGTTGTGACAGTTGGGCTATGACAGTTGGGCCATAACAGCCAGAGTTGCAAGCTATAGTCACTCTCCTGATTGGTCGATAAGAGGCAATGAGGGGTCATGGTCAGTTAAAGAATAGTCAGCCACCGCAAGAGGGGATGCGCCGCCATTGCTTGTGACAGTATGGAGATGATTCTCAAGGGAATAAGCCCCATAGCCCATTCCTGCGATGAAAGTTGCAAGGGCTAAGAATTTTTCAGTGTGGCGACTCATAATGATAACTCCTTATGACTGCTGTTTATATGTCAGGTCTTTTTCGTCTTTCTAACTGAAACGCGCGTTTCCGTGTTGTATGCACTGTGCATCCATCCCGAATGCTTTTGGATCAAGATAGAGCGCGGCTGCTAAAATAATTAAAAGTAAAATAATCAGTGTCACAATTTTTTGCGTATGCATGTCGATCCCCCATCACTGTTGATTAAAAAAGAGGTGTTGCAAAAGCTTTGCTGACAACAAGACCAAATGAAATGGCGGCAGCAACGAAGAAAAGTTTGGCGCTATGAAACATGGTGTTCTCCTGAATGTTTGTTCCTGTCTGTCACTGTAGCGGCGGGGGTGGTGACGGGATGTGATGTCCATCACACTTGTGCCATCTTGAGAAGGAGCACAAAAACAAACACCGCTTATGGGGACTAAGCGGTGTTTGTGGTGGTCCTAGGGAAGGGGGACCTGAGGGGTTTGAGTGCAAGAGGACGAGTGTGTTCGGGGAGGCAGAGATCGCGCGCCAACTGACATCATCAAAGTGACAAAGATCACGGGGCTTTTTCGATCATGGTGCGGATCACGTCTCTGCTCTCCAAGTAACGTTATTCATGGTGATAACACTAGTCTTACCTGGGGCAAGCGACTGTGACGTCCGTCACACTTTCCGATGGTTTTGCAAAAGGCAAATAATTTCAATGTTTTAGTATTATGGCGCTTTGATGTGAGGGGTGGTGCGAAAGTTAGCTTAAGGTTAACGGCACGTGATGTTGTGCACATGCTCTTAACCTTTTTTCTCTATAGTTCCAAAAAAATTATAAGGGTAATGGACATGAGCAGCCGGTCTCGATTTCAACTCGCTAAGCGTAAAGAGCGTGTGCGTATCGTGCTCAAAGATGATTCTCCGATTGAGGGCTATCTGTTTTGCGGACAGGAAGAGCGTGTTGGCGATGTGTTAAACGACAACCGCGTTTTTCTGCCTGTGGAGCAATTAGACGGTAAGCTCATCTATATGCACAAACAAAATATTGCGCAGTTAACGCCGAAGGATGTGAAAAATCTCTCAAAACTTCCACGCAACCCGCATGAAATGTTGGGGATACGCAAAGATGCGTCGATGGAGGAAGTAAAGCAAGCGTATAGGAAGATGACTCGGCATTATCATCCCGATCGTTTGGCGTCCATGGATCTTCCGGAAGACATAATGGAGTATGCTAATCTGATGTTCCTCAATATCAATGCGGCTTATGAAGCTGTGGTTGAGGGCGATCCAAGTGCATTTAAACCGACCGATCCCAAGAAAAGTTACGAACAAGTGCGTTATACGTCTTGACGTTAGCTCCGTAAGCGTCCCGCCGTTGCCTTTTCGACAGACGCGACGATTTTCGTTGAAATCGCTTCGATCTCTTGATCGGTCATCGTTTTCTCTTTGGGCTGTAAGGTGACGGCGATGGCGATAGATTTTTTGTCCTCGCCAATGCTCTCATCTTCAAAGAGGTCGAACAGCGCGACGTTCGTAATAAGGTTTTTATCTGCGCCCTTTGCCGCTTTCAGAAGCGTGTCCGCTGTGACGCTTTGATTCACGATGAAAGCAAAATCGCGTTCGACGGGCAGTAAGTCGGATGCGTTTAAGGCCGCTTTGGTTTTCGTTGCTTTGGCGCGTGGCGCGGGGATGTTGTTGACATAGATCTCAAAACCGACAACAGGGCCAGCCACATCCATCTTATCAAGAATACGCGGATGGATTTCACCAAAGGTGGCGAGCACGTTTTTCGGTCCTAATCGGATCGTGCCGGATCGGCCTGGGTGATAATAAACGGGCGCTTCAGCAACGACTTGGGCCGATCCCGCCGCAGCTCCTGCGGCTTCCAGAACGACTAATGCATCCGCTTTCGCATCAAACACATTTGCATTCGGTGCGGCCCCTGTCCAATGACGGGCCGAGCCAGTGCCTTCACGTGCGCCGCAGCGCACACCGGTCACCACAATGCTTTGATCGTCAGGTTTGTCGCCAGCATATTGCGGGCCGGTTTCGAAGAGTCCTAAGTCCGTTGCGCCGCGTGCGATGTTCCGGCCAAGGGCAGCGACTAATCCTGGGAAGAGACTTGGCCGCATGGCGCCAAGCTCACTTGAAATAAGATTGGCAAGTTTAAGAAC
>JANQLI010000130.1 GCA_028280675.1 Alphaproteobacteria bacterium | reverse complement strand
CTTCAGATGGCAGCGAGATCTACCACAGCAAAATGCCCTTTGCAGAAGTTGAACAGCGCATTGAAAGCCTATACTTGCCCTATCACCGGGCGCTGCGTCACTTGCTTGACGAAACCCTCGATCAGTTTGGCTATGCCATCTTGATCGATTGCCATTCGATGCCCTCTATAGGCGGGCCGATGGATGAAGATCCTGGGCATGGGCGGGCGGATATTGTGCTTGGAGATCGCTTTGGCACCTCGTGCGCCCCAAGCCTCACGCAACTTGCCGAAACCACCCTGCAGGGACTTGGATATCAGGTTGATCGCAATAACCCTTATGCGGGTGGGTACACCACAGATCATTATGGCCGCCCCATCAAAAAGATGCATGCCTTACAGATTGAAATTAATCGCGCGCTTTATATGGACGAAGAACACATCCGGCCACATGACGGCATGGCAAAAGTGCAAGCTGATATGATGCGGTTTGCCGAAACTTTGATGGAAATCGATGGGAAATCCCTGCGGTCGTGGTTCTGATCGAACACGTCTTTTCAAAGAAAAATGGCCGCTTCAAGAAACCTCGAAGCGGCCCGAGTTTAGGGAGGAAACGCCCAGGAAGGGCATACAAAACAGATTTCTGAGAAACCTATATTGCACTGCAACAATGCCCATTTTTCTACTCGAAAATCAAGTGACAGATTCACAAACGCTTTTTGTCAACTGGTGAAGTGTTTAAACCAATCAACGATACTCACTATAACTATCTGATTTATAAGGTATTTCTTAAAAGGCCGCAGCCCATTGCAACATCGCGGCATCCCGTCGCACACAGACCATGCATCACATCATATCCGCCACATCATCGCTGCACCCTCACACAAAACCAGAACAACCTGCAGGTTAATTCCCAAAACGCCATTCGGCATAGCGATTGCATTATCCCTTCTCAGTTGCAGTAAGCGGTTCAAAAACCGTCCAAACGCGTAAGAGTGGCTTAAAATGACACACCCAGTAGATAATCATGTGGGACGCCGGTTGCGGTATCGCCGGACATTGTTGGGGATGACCCAACAACAATTGGCCAATGCCGTCGGGATTCGTTTCCAACAAATACAAAAGTATGAAAGTGGCGCGAACCGCATCAGCGCAAGCCGCCTGTGGGATCTGGCCCGCGCATTGTCGATTCCAGTATCCTACTTCTTCGATGACATGACCACGCCAGAACCGCAAGCGCATGCGCTTCACCAAAACAATGGCGCAACAGCACATGCGCTGGAGGCGAATGTCATGGAAGAAAAAGAAACGCTGGAATTAGTGCGCGCCTATTACAGCTTGGATGAAGCGCCACGGCAGCATCTTTTGGCACTGACAAAATCGCTGAGCGCAGCTTAAATTTCGCGCACGCAAAGACATTTTGCATCTCAAGACAAGTATGGCACACTCTGGCCCAAGTCAGGGTGTGCATTTGTATGCCCGTTAATCATTTCACATGCAGATACACAATGGTCTCCCAGACATAAAATGCCTCTCAGCAACGCCGACCTTGATACCTTTACCGCTTTTACGGAACGCCTCAGTGATGCGGCACGTCAAGAAACCTTGCCGTTATTCCGCGCAACTTTGGCTGTGGACAATAAACGTGCGCGCGATGGTTTTGACCCAGTGACCGAGGCCGATCGCAATGCCGAGAAAGCGATACGTGCTCTGATCGAAGAGACCTATCCCGATCACGGTATTCTCGGTGAGGAATGGGGCACTAAAGACAGTCAGTCCGACTACACTTGGGTATTGGACCCTATCGATGGCACCCGTAGTTTCATTTCCGGAACACCTTTATGGACCACGTTAATTGGTCTGCGTTACCAGACCTCCCCCGTTCTCGGTGTCATCGATCAGTGCTTCATTGGCGAACGCTTCGCTGGCATCAGCACAGATCACCATAAAAAAGCATGGTATGAACGGGCAGGTGTCAAGACCGAGATGTTTACCAGCCAGTGCCGAAGTCTCAAAGATGCGATCATAACATGCACAACACCTGAGATGTTCTCGGCGGCTGAACACACGGCCTATCGAAACATCGAAGCGAAAACAAAACTCGCGCGCTACTCGATGGATGCCTATGGCTATGGTCTTTTGGCCATGGGGCGTTTGGACCTTGTGATCGAATCGGATTTGCAGTCCTATGACGTTCAACCGCTGATCCCCGTGGTCGAAGGAGCCGGTGGGATCATTACCGATTGGCGCGGGGAGAGCGCTGCACAAGGCGGCCAAGTGATCGCGGCGGCAACACCTGAGCTACACGCCGAAGCGCTGTCTTTGCTGAAGAGTGCGGCAACTTAATCCTCAGACATAAACGCATCAAAAGCTTGCCAGAACTGCGCGCGTTTATCATCTGTTTCAACAAGAATTTCGTGTCGCGATCCGGAAATGATGACGCGTTTTCCTTTGGGAAGTAATTGCGCCACCCGTATCTGATGGGTTGTGTCGATCAAATGATCTTCTCCTGCAATGACGATCAAGACAGGAGAGGTAATATTGCGCACATAGTCGGCTTCATTCAAAAGCTCCATCGAATCTATCGCAGCCCGTAGCCAGCCAAATGTCGGGACGCCAACGATTAATTTGGGCTCCGTATGCATGATTTTTTTTGTGCGCATAAAACGGCGTTTGTCGCGTGTCAAAAGATTCAGCTTGAAAGGTGTTGCCGCTGGATTCGCCCGCGCCCCCCCTGGCATCCCCCATGTCGGCCCAAATAACTGATGTCCCAATCCAATAAGCGCCTTGCCGAATGACGCTGACAGCGGCCATGATTTAAGAGCCGTCATCGCCGCTACAGTCACCGTCTTGGAAATGCGTTCAGGGTGATCATGCAGATAACGCAAGCAAATGTGCCCGCCCATCGATAAACCAAGAAGATAATAGGGTCCGTCGCATGTCGTCACCACCACCTCTTCCATCCACGCGTGAAGGTCATCCACATAATCCTGGAATGACTCCACATGTCCTTTCACTTTATCGGTGATCAACCGGCTCGAGAACCCTTGTCCGCGCACATCAAGCGCCGCCACAGCATATCCCCGCTGCTGCAACTCACCGACAACTTCAAAATATTTTTCGATAAATTCTGTACGTCCCGGAATAAAAATGACTGTGCCTTTGCGTAAACCGGCGTCACTCGGCACCTCACGCCATAACGCATAACGCAAACGCACATCGCCACGTTTCAACCATCCAAACATGGCACCTTTGGGACAAGGATTAGATGGGATATTAATAAAGCGGGCTTGGTGGTCCATTGTCTTTCACGATTTGCCCTTCACGCCTCACATCTGCGCGTAGGTATAGAGAGAATTTTGGACATCGTAAAGGAACAGTTCTTAACGGAAGCGTGATCACGCCGTATGATCAATCTCAATGATAAGCGAGCAGGAAACGGTTTATGAGCTGGGATGACGATATTAAAAAGATCCATCGCCACAGGCACGAAGCGAAAAAGCAAGGCGGTGAGGAAGCGGTGGCCAAGCAGCATGCCAAAGGCCGCTTGACCCTACGGGAACGGATCGCATACATCACGGATCCTGGAACCTTCCATGAAATGGGAGAAGGGGCAGGCGCCAGCGAATATGATGCGCAGGGTCATCTGGTGTCCTTCTCTCCGGCAAACTTTATTCTCGGCCTCGCAACAATCAAGAACCGGCGTGTTGTCATCGGCGGTGAGGACTTCACATTGAAAGGCGGCTCACCCAACCAATCCGGCCTGCGT
>JANQLI010000115.1 GCA_028280675.1 Alphaproteobacteria bacterium | reverse complement strand
CAAGTTCCCATTCACCGCCAATGCCCGCGCTAAAGCGAATTTAGCAACGGAAGGTTTTGTTAAAATCCTTGCTGATAAAACCACCGACCGGGTGCTGGGTGTGCATATGGTGGGGCCGAATGTGTCGGAAATGATTGCCGAAGCAGCTCTCGCGATGGAGTTTGGTGCATCGGCTGAAGACATTGCCCGCACCTGTCACGCCCACCCCACGTTAAGCGAGGCCGTGCGTCAAGCCGCTATGGGCGTTGATAACCGCATCATGCAGATGTAGGAACGCATCGTAAGGCTGTTGATCCATTTCCTTGATCCTTCGAGACGGGACCAGCTTGTCCTGAGGCGCTGCTGGCGTGGTGAAGGGGTCCCTCCTCAGGATGAAGGAAATGGTTTCTAGGGGGCCTTCATCTTGAGGAGGGAGCAAAGCGAGCGTCTCGAAAGGTCGGAGGCCGACTCTGACGTGTTATATTACTTATCGCGCGGATGTGCTTTTTCATACACGCTAAGCAATTGCTCGGTGTCCACGTCTGTGTACATTTGCGTGGTGGAAAGAGACGCGTGCCCTAACAACTCTTGAATAGTGCGCAGGTCACCACCGCCTGCAAGCAAATGCGTTGCAAAAGAATGGCGCAGCGCATGGGGCGTGGCGCTGTCGGGAAGGCCAAGACGTGATCGTGTCAGTTGCATCAAGCGTTGCACCATGCGCGGGTTGAGGCGTTTTCCTTTGACGCCGTAAAAAAGCGGTCCGTCCTTTTCAATCGCAAAGGGGCAAAGCGTCATATACGCATCAATCGCATCGCGCACCACGGCAAGCACGGGCACAAGGCGGGTTTTGTTGCCTTTGCCGGTGATGGTCATGCTGTCACCTTTGGGAATATCCGCGCCATTCATGTTGAGTGCTTCGGAGATGCGCAATCCGCAGCCATACAGAAGCGTGATGATGGCGACGTCCCGCGCATTCACCCATGCCTCGCCGTCATTGAGATCGATGTCCGCGATGGCCCGTTTTGTATCTTCGGCACTGAGCGGTTTCGGCACCGCATGGGGAATTTTTGGCGCGCGCAGCGTGCTTAAGGCGGCGTTGCTGACAATTTTTTGCCGGTCGAGATACCGGAACAAAGAGCGCAAAGCCGACAGAGCGCGGGCGACAGATCGATTGGCAAGCGGTTTATCGCCATTGCCGGATCGCCGTTTGGCAAGATAACCGCGAAAGTCGGCAGGGCGCAGTGCTTTTAAATCGTTCAGGCCTGCAGGCACGCCAAGATGATCATGCAGGAACGCAAAAAAAAGTTCGGCTTCATGGGTGTAAGCCCCATAGGTGTGCGGGCTCACGCGCCGTGTGGACTTCAGGTTTGAGGCCCAATCTTCAACGGCTACACCTACATCTCGCTCTGCTTCAACAGACAGGGAAGAATTGAATGGTTTGTCTATCGCTTTTGCCATATCCACTCCGTGTCACCCCGCGACTTGATCGCGGGGGCCAGTGCTGTGGTGTTCTGGAACTGGCAAATGGATCCCGTGGTCAAGCCACGGGATGACAATAAGGGGGTTGTCTGCAGGTGCTTTTTTCACGTGCTCCTATGTATCCAAAATCGATTGCCCGGTTTTTTCCCAATCGGCGAGGAAGTCAGCGAGCCCCTTATCGGTCAGCGGATGCTTAATCAAGGAGCGCAAGACGTTGGGCGGAATCGTTGAGACATCCGCGCCCATTTTGGCGGCTTCTTTTACGTGGTTTGGGTTCCGGATCGAGGCCACCAGGATCTCGGTGTCAAAATCATATTGATCGTAAATGATGCGAATGTCTTCGATCAGGTCCATCCCCTCAATATGAATGTCATCAAGGCGTCCAACAAAAGGGGAAATAAAGGTCGCACCGGCTTTCGCCGCCAGCAAGGCTTGGTTGGCTGAGAAGCACAACGTCACATTCACCATCGTGCCTTCATCGGTAAGGGTCTTGCAGGCCTTGAGGCCATCCCATGTCAGCGGCACTTTGATGGTGATGTTTTGGGCCAGCTCTCGCAGCTTGCGCCCTTCAGTGATCATGCTGTCCGCGCTGGTGGCGGTCACTTCAGCACTGACCGGGCCATCAACAATGGCGCATATCTCTTTCAGGACGTCAAAAAAATTACGGCCGGTTTTTGCCACTAAAGAGGGGTTGGTGGTGACGCCATCGACCATGCCGGTTGCGGCCAAATCGCGAATGTCTTCAGTATCGGCAGTATCAACGAAAAACTTCATATCTGGTCACTCTCCACAGCTCGGCTTAGAATCGTTGTAAACATACCTATCACGTAATGCGAACTCCGCCTATTGTCGAGGGTCCTGTTCGGCTATCACAGAAAGATCAATGCGCGCATCTGTTCTCATCCCTCTCCCCCTTGATGGGGCTTATGATTATCTTGTCCCGGAGGGGGCATCACTCGATGTGGGGGATTTCGTGCGCGTGCCATTGGGCCGCCGTGAGGTTGTCGGCGTTGTCTGGGCGATTGCGGAAGGCGCAGCGCCGGAAGGCCTTGATCCGGCCAAGATGAAAGAGATTGTGGAGCGTTTGGAGTTGCGCCCGCTCCCTTCCTCTCTGATGACATTCATTGACTGGCTCGCCAAATATACGCTGAGCCTTCCAGGCTTGGTTTTAAAGCTCGCCTTGACAGCGCCAGGGGTATTTGATCCACCGAAGATGAAAACCGCTTATATCTTAAGCGAGACAAAGCCGGATCGTATGACAGCCGCCCGTGAACGGGTGATCGCTGTCCTTGAGGATAAGCTGCCGCGGACACGCGCGGAACTGGTTGATGAAGCGGGGGTCAGTGCAAGTGTTGTCAAAACCATGACGGCCGCCGGGAGTTTACTTTCGGTTCCGCGCGCGGCCGATGCACCTTTTACGGATCCAGATCCTCATTATGGCGGGGTGACGTTGTCGTCATCGCAAGATGCCGCCGCCTCGGTCTTGCGGACTAAGGCGCAGGCGTCAGATTATTCGGCCACACTTTTGGATGGAGTGACCGGCTCCGGGAAAACAGAAACGTATTTCGAAGCGGTTGCCGTATGTCTTGAAAAGGGCAAGCAAGCGCTGATCCTGCTTCCCGAGATTGCGCTCACCGTGCAATTTTTGGATCGCTTTGAAGCACGCTTTGGGTGCCGTCCGGGTGTGTGGCATTCGGACCTTTCACAACGGGACCGCCGCCGCACCTGGAAGGCCGTGGCCGATGGCAAGGTGCAGGTGTTGGTCGGGGCGCGGTCTGCGTTGTTTCTTCCTTATCCGAATCTCGGGTTGATCATTGTGGATGAGGAGCATGAACAGGCCTTTAAACAAGAAGAGGGGATCATTTATCATGCGCGCGATATGGCGGTGGTGCGCGCATCAATCAGCAATATTCCGATCATTCTCTCAACAGCGACACCTTCATTGGAGACCATGATCAATGTCGAGCAAGGCCGTTATGATGTTGTGCGCCTTGAATCCCGTCATGGCGCTGCGCAGCTTCCCGTCATTGCCGCCATTGATATGCGTGAAGACAAACCCGAGCAGGGCCGGTGGTTATCGCCGGTCTTGGTTGATGCGCTTTCCGCAACGTTTGAAGCGGGTAATCAGGCGATGCTGTTCCTCAATCGCCGGGGCTATGCGCCACTGACGCTTTGCCGGGTGTGCGGTCATCGCATGCAATCCCCTGATTCATCGTCTTGGCTCGTGGAGCATCGCAAAACGGGACGTTTGGTTTGTCATCACACCGGGTTTTCGATGCCGAGACCAAAACATTGTCCGCAATGTGATTCGGAAGACAGTCTCGTTGGCTGCGGGCCAGGTGTGGAACGGGTGGCCGAGGAGGTTAGTGAGTGTTTCCCGGATCGGCGTGTTGAGATCATGTCGAGCGATACGATTGGCCATCCGCGCGAAGCCGAACAATTGGTTGCGCGGATGACCAAAGGCGAGATCGATGTGCTTGTCGGCACGCAGATGATGGCCAAAGGCTATCATTTTCCTGGCCTGACACTTGTTGGCGTGGTGGACGCAGATTTGGGACTCAATGGCGGAGATTTACGTGCGTCTGAGCGCACGTTTCAGCTTTTATCTCAAGTGGCAGGCCGCGCAGGCCGCGCGGATAAACCGGGGCAAGTGTTGCTTCAAACCTAC
>JANQLI010000109.1 GCA_028280675.1 Alphaproteobacteria bacterium | reverse complement strand
GGGATGCCGAATCCGCGACCGCCAAAAAAGTCATCGAAGAGACTGCGGCGCGACCGGGTATTGACCACCCGCTTGGCGTAAACATTGACCACTGCGGGCGCCACCTCTTTGACGATTGGCGCATAGGAGAGTTCCACCTGCTCCATCGATTGAGGGACAGCTTTGGTTTGCCCCATCGCTGGGGAAAGTCCATGCGGCCCGCTTAAAAAGGCGAAGAAACCGGCGATGGCCGCCACAAATGTTACAATTACGCACTTCATACTCTCATTCCTCATTGATGCGTCAACAGCACCCGTCCCCATAGCCTGACCCTTAATATAAAGGCAGATGACAAAAAAAGAAGGGCCGTCCTATGACAGCCCCTCCTGAATTTCGTCATTTTTTAGCAGAAAGTCTTAATCTTCACTGACATCCACGTCTTGTGTTGGACCAGAATCGAGACCTTTCGCGCTCTCGTCACGGTCTACAAATTCGATGACGGCCATTGGGGCAGAATCGCCATAACGGAAACCGGCTTTCAGGACGCGGATGTAACCGCCATTCCGCTCATCATACCGCGGCGCCAATGTGTCGAACAACTTTGCGACCATTTTCTCGTCACGCACCTTTGAAATGGCCTGACGGCGGGCATGCAGAGTGCCTTTTTTGCCCAATGTCACCAACTTCTCAACGAAGGGGCGTAATTCTTTGGCTTTTGGCAGCGTGGTCGTGATCTGCTCGTGCTTGATGAGTGCGGCAGACATATTGGCAAGCATCGCCGTGCGATGGCTTGATGTCCGATTTAATTTCCGCCGTGCGATCCCGTGGCGCATGGCCCGTCTCCTTAACTGTTACAAACTCTCAGATGAGAGGATTAGTATTGGTCTTCGTATTTTTTCGCCAAGTCTTCAATGTTTTCTGGTGGCCAGTTCGGCGCATCCATGCCGAGGTGTAGCCCCATTTGCGCAAGAACTTCTTTGATCTCATTGAGAGACTTACGGCCAAAGTTTGGTGTACGGAGCATTTCTGCTTCGGTTTTCTGTATCAGATCACCGATATACACGATGTTATCATTCTTGAGGCAGTTAGCTGAGCGAACAGAGAGTTCAAGCTCATCCACTTTCTTCAACAGAGCCGGATTAAACTCAAGCTCCGGCTTGGTGTCTTCTTCAATATGAACTGTTGGCTCTTCGAAGTTGATGAAGGTTTGCAATTGATCCTGCAAGATACGCGCAGCATAGGCCACCGCATCATCAGGTGTCATAGACCCATTGGTTTCGACTTCGAGGGTCAGCTTATCATAATCAAGAATCTGACCTTCCCGGGTATGCTCGACTTTATAGGACACACGTTTCACGGGGCTATAGAGCGAATCCACAGGGATCAAACCGATTGGCGCGTCTTCCGGACGATTGCGGTCGGCAGCAACATAGCCTTTGCCATTCGCAACAGTGAATTCCATGCGCAATTCGATGCCTTCATCCAACGTACAAATCACGTGATCTGGATTGAGCACCTCAATATCGGCGCTGTCTTCAATATCGCCTGCAGTCACTTCACCTGGGCCCATTTTGCGAAGGTTGATTTTCTTCGGACCTTCCGCATGCATATTGAGGGCAATCTGTTTGATATTCAGAACAATATCGGTCACATCTTCGCGCACGCCAGAGATAGAAGAAAACTCGTGCAGCACGCCATCAATGTGCACAGCCGTAATGGCTGAGCCTTGCAATGAGGATAGTAATACGCGGCGCAGCGCATTCCCCAATGTCAAACCAAAACCGCGCTCAAGCGGTTGCGCAATGATTTTCGCTTCGTGCTTACCGTCATGCTTTGGCACAACATCAAGTTTTGCGGGGCGGATCAATTCTTGCCAGTTCTTCTGGATCACTTCAAAACCTCATACCGTTATGGTTGACCTAGGTCGAACGGATACTTTTTAAACTTGGGCTCTTGCGTTACGCACGACCGGTCTCAACGCCAGGGCCCGAAAAACTTTTTATACGCGGCGACGCTTTGGTGGGCGGCAACCATTATGCGGGATAGGTGTCACATCACGAATGGTGGTGATGGTAAAACCAACTGCCTGCAGGGCACGCAACGCCGATTCACGGCCAGACCCTGGACCACATACATTGACTTCCAATGTTTTCATGCCGTGCTCCATCGCCTTTTTACCGGCTTCTTCGGCCGCCATTTGCGCTGCGTAAGGTGTCGATTTCCGAGAGCCTTTAAAGCCCATCGCCCCAGCAGAACACCAGGAGATGCCATTGCCTTGCGCATCGGTGATGGTGATCATGGTGTTATTAAACGTGGCATTCACATGCGCAACACCGGAAGAGATATTCTTCCGTTCCTTGCGGCGAATGCGTTTCGGGTCTTTTGCCATAATGCTTTAACCTGTCTGGCGCTTACGCTGTTGCGTAAAGCCGTTGTTACTTCTTCTTACCTGCGATTGCTTTTGCTGGGCCTTTGCGGGTCCGCGCATTGGTGTGGGTGCGTTGCCCGCGAACCGGCAAACCACGACGATGACGCAAGCCCCGGTATGGACCTAAATCCATCAAACGCTTCACATTCATAGACACCTGACGACGCAGGTCTCCTTCCACCATGTAATCGCGGTCGATGGTCTCACGAATGTGAATGACTTCATCATCGCTGAGCTCATTCACCCGCTTTTCAGCCGGAATTGAATTCTTCTCGCAGATGTCGCGCGCATTTTTCGGACCAATCCCGTGGATATAGGTCAATGCGATGACAACCCGCTTATCTGTTGGGATATTCACCCCTGCAATACGAGCCAATGGTCTAACTCCTGATCCCTGTCTTCATCCGCTTCACGATCCCATATCGAAAAGGCGGATATCCTTGCTTTCGAATACCGCCTGCGACCTGGATTTTCGTCCTGAAAGCGGCGGATTATATGACTTGGTTGAGCCTAGTCAACACTTCAATTCAATTCTTTTTGCCTCTCAAAAAGCGCCAAAATCTCTTTCATAACGGCGTTTTCAACACATCTCTTATGGCCGCCGTCACCTCATCGATGGCGCCCATCCCATCGACGGTCTTGAGCTTGCCTTGTTTCTCGTAATACGGGAGAAGCGGCGCTGTTTGCGCGTGATAGACCTCAAGGCGGTTGGTCAAGGTCTCCACATTATCGTCAGCCCGGGCTTGTGTGGATTCGGCGATCCGCGTTTTAATGCGATCAATTAGGATACTGTCATCAACACGGATCTCGATCACCGCATCAAGGTTTAAACCCTTTTGTTTCAACATCTTATCGAGAGCTTCGGCCTGTGGAATATTGCGTGGGAAGCCATCCAGGATGAAACCTTTTTTGCAATCAGGCTCATCGATCCGGTCCGAAATGATGCCAACGACCACCTCATCAGGCACCAGGTCGCCGCGTTCCATAATCGCTTTGGCTTTTTGCCCCACTTCCGTCCCTGCAGCCACAGCGGCGCGCAGCATGTCACCGGTTGAGAGCTGGGGCCAGCCATGCTCCTCGGTAATGCGCGCAGCTTGGGTCCCCTTGCCAGCGCCTGGAGGGCCGAAAAGAATGATATTCATCGTCGACTCCCCCGCAACTTGGATTTTTTGATCAGCCCTTCATATTGGTGGGCCAGCAAATGACTCTGTACTTGGGCGACCGTATCCATGGTAACCGTTACGACAATCAGAATAGATGTTCCGCCAATGTAAAACGGGATGCTAGAGCCCCAAGAGACAATCGCACCGGAACGGATCAACTCTGGGATCAAACACACGAATGTCAAATAAGCAGCGCCAATCACCGTGAGGCGTGTCAGAACAAAGTCAATATATTCTGCCGTGCGCTCACCTGGGCGAATACCTGGAATAAAGCCGCCATACTTTTTCAAATTATCGGCTGTGTCGGCAGGATTAAAGACGATCGCCGTATAGAAAAAACAGAAGAAGATGATCATCGCTGCATAGAACAACATATATCCCGGCTGACCAGGGCCCAATGTTGTGGTGATGAGCGTTACCCAACCAGGGGCGTCCGTTGTGCCGAAAATACCAACCAAGGTTGCCGGCAACAGCAGCAAAGATGACGCAAAGATCGGCGGGATCACCCCAGCCGTATTGAGTTTGAGGGGAAGATGCGATTTATCGCCCCCCATCATTTTATTGCCTTGCTGGCGTTTGGGATATTGAATGATCAGACGGCGTTGTGACCGTTCAATGTAAACAATGAACGCGATCAAAAAGACCACACCAATAATCACACCAATCATACCCAAAGCTGGGATTTGGCCCTGACGGCCCAATTCAAATGTAGATGCAAGTGCTGCAGGCATCCCGGCAACAATACCTGAGAAGATGATCAATGAGATTCCATTGCCGACCCCGCGCGCCGTAATCTGCTCGCCAAGCCACATCAAAAAGACCGTGCCGCTTGCCAGAATAATCATCGACGTGATGCGGAACGTCCACCCTGGGTCAATCACAACATTAGAGGTGCTGTTCTCAAGGCTGATGGCAATCCCGAATGCCTGGATCAAGGCCAGCACGACTGTACCGTAACGGGTATATTGGTTGATGGTCTTCCGGCCCTGCTCGCCTTCTTTCTTGAGCTGTTCAAGATGAGGGATCACAGCCGTCATGAGCTGCATAATGATCGACGCCGAAATATACGGCATAATGTTCAGGGCAAAGATCGCCATATTCTCAATGGCGCCGCCGGAGAACATGTTGATCATGCCGCCAATACCGACACTAAAGTTCTTAAATGTTTGGGCATAGGCATCAGCATCAATCCCTGGCAAGGGAATGTAGGTTCCGATGCGATACACCACCAGTGCGCCGAGGGTAAACCAGATGCGCTGCTTCAGCTCCGTCGCCTTCGCAAAAGACGACAGATTAAAGTTTTGTTGCAGTTGTTCCGCTGCTGAAGCCATGTGTTAGGGATTCCTTAGTCGGCTTTCTTCTTGGCTTTTTTCGGCGCAGGCTCTTTGACTGCGATCACCGAAACTTTACCGCCCGCCTTTTCCACCGCGTCAATTGCGGCTTTGGACGCGCCGCTGACTTCAATATCGATTTTGGCTTTGATCTCACCTTTGTTCAAAAGACGAATACCGTCTTTGGCGCGGCGTAAGAAACCCGCTTTCACCAGGCTTTCGGCCGTAATCGCATCTTTTGCATCAACGCGGCCAGCATCAATCGCGTCTTGAAGACGACCGGTATTCACAACGACAAATGATTTCTGGCTTGGCGGCGTAAATCCGCGTTTCGGCATGCGCATGTGGATTGGCATTTGCCCGCCTTCAAACCCTTTGATGGCGACACCAGACCGTGATTTCTGACCTTTGACACCACGTGATGCGGTTTTACCCGTGCCGCTGCCAATCCCGCGACCCACACGTTTGCGGACTTGGCGCGCACCTGCATTATCGGAAAGCTGATTGAGCTTCATAGCCGTATTCCTACTCGACGATTTCGACAAGGTGTTCCACTTTGCGGATCATGCCACGCACGGCTGGCGTATCCTCAAGCTCATTCACCCGATTCATTTTGTTTAATCCAAGGCCGATTAAGGTCGCGCGCTGATCTTGCGGGCGACGGATTGGCGACCCGGTTTGTTTGACTTTAATCGTCTTTTTCTTTGCTGCGGCCATGGCCCCAACTCCTCAATGGTTTTACTCAGGTAGGTATCCCTGATGTTTATTCAACCGCCGCGACCGTTTGATCAGCCCGGCGTGAAATAATATCGCTGACCTTTTTGCCCCGTTTGGCGGCAACCTGGCGTGGGCTCACAATGTTTTCCAGAGCATCCACAGTCGCGCGCACCATATTGTAAGGGTTTGACGTCCCTACAGATTTAGCAACCACATCTTGCACACCCAAGGCTTCAAACACAGCACGCATTGGGCCACCGGCGATAATGCCGGTCCCGGCTGGCGCACTGCGCAAAACCACGCGGCCTGCCCCGTGGCGGCCTTTGACATCATGGTGCAGCGTGCGGCCTTCCCGCAGCGGAACGCGGATCAATTTCCGTTTCGCCGCATCTGTCGCCTTGCGAATAGCTTCCGGAACTTC
>JANQLI010000050.1 GCA_028280675.1 Alphaproteobacteria bacterium | reverse complement strand
CATTCGCTCAGTCAATCTTTGCGCGGTGAGTTTCATGAAAGCGGGATTAAAGTGATCAATGCGTTTCATGGGCCATTGGAAGATGAATGGTATCAACCTTTACCGCCGCCCAAAGTCGCGCCATCACGTCTTGTCAACATGGTCGTTAATGCCCTTGAACAAGGCATTGAAGATGTGGTGGTAGGTGACATCGCGAAAGATTTTATGACGCGGTGGAAACAAGACCCGCGCGTGTTGGAAAAAGAACTCACACAAATGCATTTGGTCGATTGAGGAAAGAAAGATGACAGAAGTTTTGCAAAACTTAGGCGCGGATTTACTGGCGGGCAACGTCAAGACGGTCGATCTCACGCACACTCTTGATCCTGACTTTCCTGTGATTGTGCTGCCCGTGGAATTTGGGCAATGCGCGCGTTTCCGTGTGGAAGAAGTATCCCGTTATGATGAGCGCGGCCCGGCATGGTATTGGCGCAACTTTACCTGCGGTGAACATACCGGTACGCATTTTGATGCGCCGATCCATTGGATATCTGGAAAAGATCTTCCCGATGCCACAGTGGATACCGTGCCGACCTCGGCCTTTGTGCGTCCGGTCTGCGTGATTGATTGTTCAAGCGAAGTCGCAAAGGACGAGGATTACATTCTGACGGTTGACTTCATCCAAGCATGGGAAAAAGAGCACGGCGACATCCCTGAGGGTAGTTGGGTGTTCATGCGCACCGATTGGTCGAAGAAAAGTGGCGCAGACTATCTCAATTTACGTGAAGACGGGGCGCATTCCCCAGGGCCTGATGCGGATGCTGTCAATTATCTGATTCATGAACGCAACATCATCGGTTTTGGCACCGAAACCGTCGGAACAGATGCCGGGCAAGCGGCGCATTTTGAACCCCCTTATCCGGCACATTATCATTTGCATGGCAATAACCGTTATGGCCTGCAGTGTTTAAACAATCTCGATCAATTACCGCCAACAGGAGCGATCCTTATTTGCCCACCACTTAAAATCAAACATGGCTCGGGAAGCCCGCTACGGGTGATGGCGCTTGTTAACGCGTAAGGAGACTATTCGTCGTCAATAACATATTGGGACATGAGGTCTTTAATGTGATCGGGGAAGGCCTGCGCCTTATAGGATTCTGTACTGATAAAAACAAGAACGGGGCGCACAATGAAACGTTTTTCACCCTTGCACGATGCTTGGATCGAGAGAGTGCAGGATGTGCGACCGAGGGATATGATTTGCAACGTAATGTCGAGTTCATCACCCAGGAAACTGGGATTAAGGAAGTCGGCGTCAAGATGAACGGTTGGTAGCCCCACTTTATGCTCAAGTAATTGCTTACGAAAGCTCCAGTTGAGGGCCTCCGCACACCAATTTTCCACCACGCCGTTCACCATATCGAAGTAGCGTGGGTAAAAGACAATTCCGGCGGGATCTGTGTCCGCAAACCGTACTTGCCATGATGTATGAAAGGTGCTCATGAGGTCTCAGAAGGGTGTGGCCGGGTTACAAGATGCAATATAGATGTTAAATTTATAGTCTCAATTGGAGGAAACAGCTATCTTCATAGCATACATTTTAATAAGTGGAACGATAGTGTGACGGAACAGACCACATGGGGCATTCTGGGAACGGGGCGGATGGCGAAGGTCATCACCGCTGAACTACTTGATTTAGACGGTGCTGAGGTGTTGGCGGTCGGTTCGCGTGATCAAAAAAATGCGGATGCTTTTGGGGAAACCTATTCTATTGCACAACGATATGGGTCCTATGAAGAGTTTTCTCAAGATCCCAATATTGACATCGTTTATGTTGCGACACCTCATTTCCGCCATGTCGAAGATGTACGCCTCTGCCTAGAAGCTGGTAAGCATGTTCTGTGTGAGCGACCTTTTTCACTGCGTCCCGAAGATGTTGAGCCACTTATTGCGCTTGCGCGCGAAAAGAATCTTTTTTTGATGGAAGGGATGTGGACGCGGTTCACGCCAGGTATCCGTAAATTATGTGACTTGATTGATAGAAAAGCTGTCGGTGAGATCAAAATGATTATTGGCGGTGGCGGTTTTATCCCAACGGACGAATCGGCCTCGCATATTTATGATCCGGATCATGGGGGAGGAGTGCTCCTCGATTCGGGTATTGATTTGATTTCTCTTACCACAATGATTTTCGGCAAACCGACGACGGTTAATGGTATTGCCACTCTCAGTGAAGAAGGCGTGGACGAGCAAAATGCCATATTGCTGGGCTATAGCCATGGGCGGATAGCCAATCTGTATGTTACCATCAAAGCGGTTCAGTCGCCTTACATGACATTACTTGGAACAGAAGGGTCTATTGAGGTCATTCCTCCTGTCTATGCGCCTCAATTTTTAATTGTCCAAAATCAAGAAGGTAAGCAAACCATACATAATTCCCCACTTGAGGGATCAGGCTATCGCTATGAACTCGAAGAAGTCATGACCTGCTTACGCGAAAACCGCAGGGAAAGCAGCATTATGTCGCTCGACGAGACATTACGTCTTCTTAATATTGCAAACGAAATTCGCCTTCAGACCGGCGTCCGTTTTCCCTTCGAATAATAAATTTCCATCGTCTCCTTAGAAGAGGGCTTGCACGAATATTATTTTAAGTTTAAAATAATAGCTAATTTAGTTATTTGGTAATTGCCTATGTGGAAGCCGCCTGAGCGCATTAAACATACATCAAGCCTTGGCAAGGTCCCGTCGCGCGATGCCCTGGCGGTATCGCGATTGTGTAGTCCGGTGAAGGTTGGCCCTCTGACTTTGACTTCGCGTACATGGGTGCCGGCCATGGTGCCGTGGCGCGCGACGGAAGACGGCTATGTCACGGACGATGTGTTGGCCTGGTATGAGCGGTTCGCACAAGGAAAGCCGGGCGCCATTGTTGTAGAAGCCACAGGTGTTCGCGATATACCTTCTGGTCCATTGTTGCGTATTGGGGATGACCGTTTTTTGTCAGGATTGAGGGAACTGGTTGACGTCGTAAAGCGCGCATCCGATGGTGAGACCAAAATCTTCATACAGATTATTGATTTTCTGTCGATCCGACGACGTCCAGATCCAAAGAAGTTTATTCAATCATATCTTGCGATTACCGATGAGCAGCGCAAGAAGCTGGGTTTTGAAAGCGCAGGTGATGATGAAGTACGGGCGGCTCTTATGAAGTTGCCACACGAACAGCTAGTCTCGGTTCTATCGCCACGTGAAATGGAAGATTTGGATTATGGGGCGCGTGAGCGCGTGACAGATACCCATTTACCTCATATTCAAAATCTTCCTGAGGTTTTGCCGGATTTTTTCGCAAGTGCAGCGGTGCGGGCCGAGCAGGTAGGCTTTGATGGCGTAGAGCTCCACTATGCTCATGCCTATACGATGGCGTCCTTCTTATCGGCGAAGAATACCCGTGACGATGACTATGGAGGCGTAAAAGAAAACCGCGTGCGGCTTCCTCTTGAGGTTTATCAGGCGGTTCGCGAAGCGACAGGAGATAAATTTGCTGTTGGGTGTCGCTATCTTGCAGAAGAATGCATCGAAGGTGGAAGCACGCTCGCCGACAGCATGTATTTTGGTGTGGAATTCGCCAAAGCTGGGATGGATTTCATTTCTTTGTCACGAGGCGGGAAGTTTGATGATGCAGCCCAACCAAAAGTTGGCTGGTCGGCCTATCCCTATACCGGGCCATCGGGGTATGAATGCATGCCGCAAAATTTATCGGATGCATTCGGTCCGTTTGGGCGTAATTTGCATGCGACATCTCTTATTCGCCGGGCAATTCGTAAGGCCGGAAAAATAACTCCTATTGTTGTTGCCGGGGGCATTCATAATTTTGAAATGGCCGAGAATATTCTTCAAAATAGAGATGCGGATATTATTGGTGCTGCGAGGCAAAGTCTCGCCGATCCCGATTGGTTTCTCAAACTCAAACGGGGGTGTGGCGATGATATCCGTTTATGTGAATACACCAATTACTGCGAAGGGCTTGATCAAAAGCACAAGCAAGTAACCTGTAAGCTGTGGGACCGCGAGGAACTTAACGAGCCAGACGTTATGAAGAGTGAAGATGGGAAACGTCGTCTCATCGCACCCGAGTGGCGCAAGGAAAACTAGACTTTTTCTGGGATTGTCTTCCTTGTCTTCAGAAGTAAGTCGAGAAGCAGTTTTATATCTTTTAAATTAAGTGAGACCAGCGCCTGTTCCGCCCATTTCGCATGCTCCTCCGCCATCCCATGGAAAAGAGCGAGACCCTTTGCAGTGATGACGACTTGAGTGCTTCGCCTATTATTTGGTATTTGGCGCCTTTCTAATAGACCTTCTTTCTCCATACGGGTCAGTAATCCCGTGATATTACCCTTCGAAGCAATAAGCTTGCTGGCTAAGTCACCGATGGTTAGGCCTTGTCCTTCTGAGCGTTCAAGTTGAGACAAAACGTCGAATCTCGGCATGCTTTGATCGAAATGCGCTCGTAGGTTTCCATCCATAATTCTCTCTAACTCATTGGCAGATCTACTTAATTCGAGCCACAGCTTGATGGAATCCCGCTGTCTTTTTGAATATCGGTGTGTTTGCATCTTTCTCCATCCTTGGGTGATTCATGTGATCATAGCCGATTTTCTGAAAATCACACATAAATAGTTTACATATAAACAGTTCACGTATAATATTAATTTCAAGCTTAAAATAATCCATATCTGTGGAGATGAAAGATGAAGATATCCATCATTGGTGGCGGCCCTGGGGGGCTCTATTTTGCACTTCTAACCAAGAAATCGCGGCCGGATTTTGATATTACGGTTTACGAACAAAATAAGCCTGATGATACCTTCGGCTTTGGGGTGGTGTTCTCAGATGCCACTTTGGATGAGTTCTTTTCAGCTGATCCAGATTCATATGAATTGATCCGCGATAAGTTCGCTTACTGGGATGACATTGTTGTTTCGTATCAAGGTGAGCGACTGATTTGTGGAGGCAATGGATTTGCAGGGTGCTCACGCTTAACGCTTTTGCAAATTTTGCAACAACGCTGTGAAGAGGTTGGCGTGAAAATTGAGTATGAAACCCTGATCGATGTTTCAAACCTGAAAGAGCAATTTTCAGATTCGGATATCATTGTTGCAGCTGACGGCATCAATAGCGCCATCCGTGAACAAAATGCGGATGCATTTGGCCGTACCATTGAATTTCGCCCTAACAAATTCACTTGGCTGGGATCTACCAAACCGCTTGATGCTTTTACTTTCTTTTTCAAGGAAACTGAACATGGCATTATTGTAGCTCATACCTATCAGTATGAAGAGGGGGTGAGTACATGGGTGATTGAGTGTCAAGGTGATACTTGGGTAAAATGTGGTTTTGATCATATGAGCGAAGAAGAGAGCGCTCGCTATCTAGAAAAAGTCTTTGAGGAAGAGCTAGAAGGTCACCCCCTGATCATCAACCGTTCTATCTGGCGGAACTTTCCGCGGGTCGCCTGTGAGAACTGGTCGGTGGACAATATTGTTATTATGGGAGATGCAAAAGCTTCAGCCCATTGGTCTATAGGTTCGGGAACAAAACTCGCGATGGAATGCGCTATCGGCCTTTCTGAGGCTGTTCTGAAAAATACTGAAAATGTTCAAGCAGCGTTCAAAGAGTACGATAACTTAAGGCGTACACCTGTTGAAATTATTCAACATAATGCGGATGTATCATTGCGGTGGTTTGAGCATATGGACCGCTATTGGGGTCGGGAGAAAATGCAATTCGCTCTCATGGTTATGGCCAGGGCCAAAAGCATTACCTGGGACGAGCTTAAAGTGCGTGACCCAGAGTTTTTAGAGGCTGTTGAAACAGAATATTACGAAAGACAATCGCGAAACACAGAGTTTGATTGTCGAGAAACCCGCCCCACACCTATGTTCACGCCGCTTAAATTACGCGATATGACAGTTGATAATCGTGTCGTTATGTCCCCCATGGCGCAATATTGCGCCACGGACGGTGTGCCAGATGATTGGCATTTTGTTCATTACACATCGAGGGCTATTGGCGGCGTAGGGTTGATGTTTACAGAAATGACGTGTCCATCCTCAGACTCGAGAATTACTGATCTTTGCACAGGCCTTTGGAATGATGAACAAGAAGCAGCCTGGAAACGAATTGTTGATTTTGTACACGCACAATCCCGAACGAAGTTTTGCCTTCAGCTTGGGCATGCTGGCCGCAAAGGATCCACGAAAGCGCCGTCGGCAGAAGGTGTGGACCTTCCGTTAGAGAGCGGTGGTTGGCCTATTTA
>JANQLI010000022.1 GCA_028280675.1 Alphaproteobacteria bacterium | reverse complement strand
CGCTTAGCGGTCTTCTTCTTCGCTGTTTTGCGTTTAGCGGTTTTCTTCTTTGCAGCCATGTGTCCTGCTCCCCTAAATCTATGTTGATGCTGATACGCAGCGTTCAATACATGCCAAACATACTGAGTATGCGTTGCCAAACGGATTACGGCAACAAATTAGTTATCAATTGTTTAATTTTGATTCACCACGTCAAGTAAAAAATCGTTTTTCTTTAAAAAAATTTTCAATGAAAAGTCCGAATACGACTTAAAAAAGAGTCAGAAAAAACGCATTGAAACATCAAAAAAAGTCAAAAAGACTCAAAATCGAGAGTCAAAAAAAAGGGCGTTATTCAACGCCCAATTTTTCTTTGAGTATTTGATTTACGGCCTGGGGATTGGCTTTCCCGCCGGTTGCTTGCATCACTTGACCAACAAACCAACCGATCATTTTGGGTTTTTCTTTCACTTGCGCCACTTTATCCGAGTTCGCATTGATAATCTCATCAACAGCGCTTTCAATTGCAGCTGTGTCGGTGACTTGTTTTAACCCTTTTTCTTCAACAATTTGTCCTGGATCGGCGCTTGATTCGAACATTATGTCAAAAACTTGCTTAGCGATTCGCCCCGAAATTGTCTGATCATTGATCAAATCGATCAGGTCACCAAGCTGTTTTGCACTGATCGGAGAGTCAGAAATATCCTTTCCAGCTTTGTTGAGGGCGCCGAAAAGATCACTTGTAACCCAGTTACACGCTACTTTTGCATCTCTGTTTTCGGCAACAATTTCAAAAAATTCGGAGATGTCGCGTTCCGCAACCAAAACCTCTGCATCATATTGTGAGAGACCAAATTCACGCATAAAGCGTTGTTTTTTGGCATCCGGCAGTTCTGGCAGGCCTTTTGCAATCTCATCAACCCAGTCTTGGGTAAATTCGAGCGGTAATAAGTCCGGATCAGGAAAATAACGGTAATCATGCGCTTCTTCTTTGCTGCGCATGGTGCGTGTTGTGCCGGATTTTGTATCAAAAAGGCGTGTTTCTTGATCAATTTCGCCGCCATCTTCCAAAATATCGATCTGACGGCGGGCTTCATATTCGATGGCCTGCACCATAAAACGTAAGGAGTTGACGTTTTTAATCTCACAACGTGTGCCTAAAGGCGCGCCAGGACGGCGCACAGACACATTGACGTCCGCCCGCATAGACCCTTGTTCCATATTGCCATCACACGTCCCTAAATAGCGCACAATCGCGCGTAATTTGCGCACATATGCGTCTGCCTCGGCGGAACTGCGCATATCAGGCTTACTGACAATCTCCATCAGCGCCACACCTGAGCGGTTTAAATCGACAAATGACTGACTTGGGTGCATGTCATGCACACTTTTTCCTGCATCTTGTTCTAAATGCAGCCGTTCAATACCAATCGTGACGGATGTGCCGTCGTCCAGATCGACAATGACCTCCCCTTCTCCGACAATGGGGTGCTTGAATTGAGAAATTTGATACCCTTGCGGAAGATCCGGATAAAAATAGTTTTTTCGATCAAAAACCGAATAGGTGTTGATCTGCGCATTGAGACCCAAACCAGTGCGCACGGCCTGCTCAACACAATATTGATTGATGACCGGCAACATCCCGGGCATTGCTGCGTCAACAAGGCTGACCTGACTGTTGGGTTCTGCGCCAAAGGCCGTTGGCGAGCCAGAAAACAGCTTTGCGTCGCTTGTGACTTGTGCATGCACTTCAAGGCCAATGACGATTTCCCAATCGCCTGTGGCCCCTGCAATCAGTGAACGGCCGGATTCATGTGGGTGTTTCGTTGACATATCCGTTATCTCCACCACGTCGTCGGTTGCGCAGAGAAAGCGGCCGCTTGTTCCAGAAACGCGCCTGTGCGGAACACCGTTTCTTCATCAAGTGCTTTGCCGATCAATTGAAGCCCCAAAGGCAAACCTTCCGATGACAATCCAGCCGGAATAGAAATGCCGGGAAGACCCGCCAAATTCACGGGCACGGTAAAAACATCATTCAAATACATTGCGAGGGGATCGTTTGCTTTTTCGCCAATGCCAAAAGCAGCGGAAGGAGCCGTTGGCGCAAGTATCACGTCAATATCATTAAACACGGCTTTGAAATCATTAGCGATTAATGTGCGAACTTTTTGCGCTTTCAGGTAATACGCATCGTAATAGCCAGCAGAAAGAACATATGTGCCGATCAGAATACGGCGCTTGACCTCTTCACCGAATCCTTCCGCCCGTGTTTTTTCATACATGTCGATGATGTCGTCACCCTCAACACGCAATCCATACTTGACCCCATCGTAACGCGCAAGATTGGACGAGGCTTCTGCCGGCGCCACAATATAATAAACTGGCAGTGCATATTTGGTATGTGGCAGGCTCACATCAACGATTTCAGCCCCGGCTTCACGGAACCAATCCATGCCTTGCTGCCAAATCTGTTCAATTTCCTCCGGCATCCCCTCCACGCGGTATTCTTTGGGAATCCCCACACGCAAACCTTTGACGCCGCCCGAAAGCGCCGCTTCATAATCCGGAACAGGGACGTTGATCGATGTTGAGTCTTTGGGATCATGTCCCGCCATAGACTTCAGCATGATGGCGCTATCGCGCACCGTATGAGTAATCGGACCTGCCTGATCGAGGGACGAGGCAAAGGCCACAATTCCCCACCGCGAGCAACGTCCATAAGTGGGTTTTAATCCCACTGTTCCAGTAAAAGATGCCGGTTGACGAATGGAGCCGCCGGTATCAGTGGCTGTGGCAGCCAATGCAAGACGCGCTGCAACCGCACTTGCCGACCCACCAGACGACCCACCAGGAACAAGGTGAGCATCATCCCCTTCACGCCGCCAGGGATTGACGACAGAGCCGTAATAAGACGTCTCGTTCGACGACCCCATAGCGAACTCATCAAGATTGAGTTTGCCGAGCATCACTGCGCCATCATCCCACAAATGTTGCGAAACGGTGCTCTCATAGACCGGCTTGAAGTTTTCAAGGATATGACTGCCTGCCGTTGTCAACACATCCTTCGAACAAAAGAGGTCTTTAATACCGAGAGGAATGCCTTCAAGATCACGCGCTTCACCTTTGGCCAGTCGCGCGTCTGACTCATCGGCCATCGCAAGCGCTTGATCGGCGGTTTCGGTGATATAGCAATTCAGCTCTTTGGCGGCGGCCATCGCGCTTAAATAACTCTCTGTGAGTTCACGCGCAGAAAAGTCTTTGTTGCGCAAACCGTCACGGGCGTCACTTAAAGTCAAGGATGTGAGATCTGTTTCGCTCATCACACTCACTCCACCACTTTCGGCACACTGAAGTAGCGCCCTTGTGGTTCGGGAGCGTTCTGAACAATCTTCTCTGCATACCCGCCATCGGTGATCTTGTCTTCGCGCATGGGCAGGCTCACCTCGACTGCACTGCTCATTGGCATCGCATCGCCCACATCCACTTCATTGAGCTGCTCAACCCAAGTCAAAATCGTATTGAGCTCTGACACCAAGCCATCCAAACGCTCTTCTGGCTCAGCGATACGGGCCAGACGTGCAATTTTACGCACTGTTTCTTTATCAACAGACATTTCATATTCCGTCATGAAGGATTTGTGTTCTGGTGACGCTTATCAAGCAAACCTTTCCGTTTCAAGAAATTCAGTTTAAACCTCCCCCAATCCCTATGTCCCCCGGCTTAAACGGGGCGCGTAGGA
>JANQLI010000340.1 GCA_028280675.1 Alphaproteobacteria bacterium | reverse complement strand
ACGTGAAACGCAAAGCCGAACGCTTGATGGACATTACCTACGAAGCCATGATGCGCGGCATTGCTGAAATCAAACCGGGGGCGACCACAGGCGATATTGGCGCCGCCATCCAGGAATACGCCGAAGGCGAACGCTGCTCCGTTGTCACCGACTTCTGCGGCCATGGCCTGGGCCGTGTGTTTCACGATGCGCCCAACATTGTCCATTATGGCCGCCGCGGCGAAGGACATGTGTTACGGGAAGGGATGTTCTTCACCGTCGAACCGATGATTAATCTCGGGAAATATGCTGTGAAAATATTGGGCGATGGCTGGACGGCGGTGACCAAAGACCGCTCACTCTCTGCGCAATTTGAACATTCCGTCGGGGTGACAGCGAACGGCGTCGAGATTTTCACGGAATCGCCAAAGGGCCTCCACAAACCGCCTTATAATGTGTAAGGCGAGTGGCGCACAGCATGGCGGAGACCAACCATCAAGCTGGCCATCGTCAACGCTTACGTGAACGGTTTATGAAGGGCGGCGAAAACGCTCTTGCAGATTATGAATTGTTGGAACTGGTGCTGTTTCGCGCCATCCCCCGCCGCGACGTCAAACCTCTCGCAAAAGACCTGATTAAACTGTTCGGCAGTTTTGCGAATGTCATCACGGCTGATCCAAACCGATTGCGTGAGATTGACGGTATTGGCGACAGCGTGATCGCTGAATTAAAAATTGTGCAACACGCCGCGCAAAAAATGGCGCAAGGGCAGGTGCTTGATCGTCCGGTTTTGTCATCATGGAATGCGTTGCTGGAATATTGCCAAGTCAGCATGGCCTATAACAAGACCGAGCAATTCCGCATTCTGTTTCTCGACCGGAAAAACATTTTAATCGCGGATGAAATTCAGCAAGAGGGAACCATTGATCACACGCCCGTTTATCCACGTGAAGTTGTCAAACGGGCTCTAGAGCTCGGCGCCTCCTCTCTCATCCTTGTGCACAATCACCCAAGCGGCGACCCCACACCCTCGCGGGCAGACATTGACATGACCAATCAGATTATTGAGGCGGCCCGCCCTTTAAACATCACCATCCATGAGCACCTGATTATCGGCATGGGCAATCACGCCAGTTTCAAATCATTGGGTTTGATGTAAAAGGATTTAGTCGTCGATGTCGTGATCGAGTATGGCGCCATCGGCAATGGCAACTTCGAATTCGTGCTCACGCTCACCTTCGAGCAACACAATTTTGTAGATCATACCGTGATGCCGCCTTCGTAATTCCGCAGACACCACAAACGCCTCCATATCACCGCGCACTTTCTTGATCGCATCAGCAAGTGAAATTTGCGCCGATTGCATCGCCTCAAGCCGCGCTTCCCAACGCCGCTTCAGCCGAACCGCAAGACCGGTTTCCGCATCCACACCCAGCACAATGCCATTGGCGGGATTAATAAAGACCTCTGCTTGGCCATCATTGCTAATCAGCTCGATTTGATAGAAATACATGCCATCGTCTTCTTCGAGCTCGCTTTCAACCACATACCCATCATGTTTGGTTTGGGCGACGACGATGGCCTCTGGCAATGTCATGGACGCATTCGACAGAATGGAAAAGCGTTTGGAATCACCGGCGATAGCCGTGATTGGCGCAAAACCAAACACCACCAATCCCACAATGAGACAGAGGGATATTGCGCCATCGTTTTTTAGTTTTGCGAAGAAAGATCCCACCGGGGGCAACCCTTCCGTGTTTCCTCAAACGTTAGTCTTTGTGGAAAAATGTGGTGCAAATATGGTCGTTTACAGCCGCATTTCCCTGAGTATAGAGATAGGAAACAAAACTTAAATGGCACTTAAGGTCTCATTTAAACGCTTATACGCTTTCCTTGAAAGCAACGCTAATCACCAGCCCCTGCCCGTCAGGATTATCAGAAAGGCGGAGATCGGCCTGGTGCAATTCAGCAATCCGCTTCACGATAGACAACCCCAAACCGGCGCCAGAGCTGGTTGAGCCAACAATACGGTAAAAACGGTCGTACACTTTGACTTTCTCTTCGTCGGAAATGCCCGGACCCGTATCAATCACTGACAGAAACACATGTCCGCCAGCTTGCCGGATGGCGGCTGTCACTTGCCCCCCTTCCGGTGTATAGCGGATCGCATTATCGAGAAGGTTCCGTGTCAAAATGGACAAGGCGTCCGGATCGCCATCGATCAACGCCGATTCCGGGGCATCCATTCCAATATCAATCTGTTTATCGAGGGCGGTTTGCGATATCTCCGCAACCTCTTCTTCCACCACCCGGCGTAAATCCAATTGATGCAGCATACTCTCTGCGCCATCGGGATCAATACGGGCCATGGTCAAAAGTTGCGAGACCATCCGCGTTGCCCGGTCCACCGAGTGACTAATTTGATTAAGGGCCTTTTTCCGTTCTTCATGATCGGTGGCGCGCAAAGCGACTTGTGTTTGCACTTCAATGGCCGCAAGCGGCGTGCGCAATTCATGGCTGGCATTGGAGGTAAACCGGCGCTCGCCCTCAATCGCGATTTGCAACCGCTCCAACAAGCCATTCAGAGACCGCACAATACCGCGCACTTCATGGGGCACTTGGTCCGCATCGATAGGGTCCATCTGCGTTGGAGTGCGCGCTGTGATCTGCGATTCAAGCGCGCGTAATGGCTTAAGACCACGTGTCACACCTAAATAAATCGCAATGCCGATAAAAGGCAATGCAAGCAACATCGGATAGGTTGTCGCCCGGCCAATTTGATCCGCCACATCACCACTAAAATCATCTTTAAACGCGATGATGACGTCCAAACCACGTACAGCATCAACGCGATAATAAAAACGCCATCGTATGTCATTCAAGTCACCCGCTTGAAAACCCGGACGGTTCGACATGCGGTGGGTTGGCGCATTATCAGATTTTTTTATCAGGTTATCGCCATACCAAACTTGATAGAGCGATGTATCGACACGACCAAAAATGCGGACATCATCGCCAAGATTCTCCATTGCCGCATCATCACCAATCGCCTGCTTCGCCTGTTGATAGAGCGTATCTGACGCAGCAACGAGCTGATTGTCGATCCCTTCACGAATCCGCGCAGCCGTATTGGAGATAGTCACCCCTGTTGCGACAAACCAAACGATAAAGAAGGCCGACAGCAGAATGTATAACATCCGCCTACGGAGAGAGATGACCCTCACGAGACCTCCTTATCGATCACATATCCCACGCCCCGAATCGTGCGGATCAGATCCTTACCCAGTTTTTTACGTAAGTGATGGACATAAACCTCGACCGCATTACTTTCGAGCTCGCTCTCCCAGTCATACATGCTCTCTTCAAGACGCCCTTTTGACATGACGCGCCCTTGATTTTCAAGAAGCTGATGCAACACGGCAAATTCTTTTGCCGAAATCTCAACTGTTTGCCCAGCCAGAGTCACTGTGCGGCCCGCCACATCCATTTCAACATCGCCGTGGGTCAATAGCGGCGCTGCGCGTCCGTGCGCACGGCGTAAAATAGAGCGAATGCGGGCGCACAATTCATCGATATTAAAAGGCTTGGTCATGTAATCATCAGCGCCAAGATCAAGCCCCAAGACCCGATCCTTTGATGTATCTTGCGCTGTCAGAATCAAAACCGGCACATCAGACCCGCGCTTGCGCAATTCCTCCAAAACCTCAAGGCCGGTTTTATGCGGAAGGCCAAGATCAAGCACAACAATATCGTAAGGCTCTGTGCGCAGGGCCAAATCGCCCTCTTCGCCGTCTGTGGCCCAATCAACCGCATAGCCCTCTTGTTTCAGGGCGGCTTTCAAGCCATCGCCCAATTGAGCATCGTCTTCGACCAATAAAACACGCATATATCTCAAACCTTTCCGACTCATGATGCGCTAGCTTAGCAGAAATGGCGTCCAGATATTAAGCTGTACTTAAACACCCAAAAATGCTGTCAGCCCCTGGACTAGCCTGCCCTCTCTGCTATAAGGCCGCCAGAGACACACACTGCATCATTTCGTGAGGACAATCGCCCTCACCCCGCCAGACCGCGAGGAGCTAAAGCCCATGATACCGCGCTATTCCCGCCCGCAAATGACCGAGATTTGGGAGCCGCAGGCAAAATTCCAAATCTGGCTGGAGATTGAAGCCCATGCATGTGACGCCCAAGCCGATTTAGGGGTGATTCCTAAAGAAGCCGCCAAAGCGGTATGGGACAAAGGGCAATTCGATATTGACCGCATTGATGAGATCGAGAAAGTCACCAAACACGACATTCTCGCCTTCACCACGAACCTCGCCGAATATGTCGGCGAGGAAGCGCGCTTTGTGCATCAAGGCATGACCTCATCGGATGTGCTTGACACATGCTTTAATGTGCAATTGGTCCGCGCGGCCGATCTGCTGATTGAGGATGTGGACGGCTTACTCGCCGCCCTGAAAAAACGCGCCTTTGAACATAAAATGACGCTGACCATTGGCCGCAGCCACGGTATCCACGCTGAGCCCGTCACCTTTGGTTTAAAACTGGCGCAAGCTTATGCTGAATTTGACCGCAATTTAGACCGCCTCAAAATCGCCCGCAAAGAAATCGCCACTTGCGCCATTTCCGGTGCGGTGGGCACCTTCGCCAATATTGACCCTGCTGTGGAAGAACATGTCGCAGCGAAACTGGGTCTGGAGCCTGAACCCATCTCAACACAAGTGATCCCCCGCGATCGTCATGCCATGTTCTTTGCTGTGCTCGGCGTTGTGGCCAGCTCCATTGAACGCCTTGCTGTTGAAATTCGCCACCTGCAACGCACCGAAGTGATGGAAGCGGAAGAGTTTTTCTCCAAAGGACAAAAAGGCTCCTCCGCCATGCCGCATAAACGCAATCCGGTCTTAACCGAAAACCTCACCGGTCTAGCACGTTTGGTGCGCGGGATGGCGCTGCCTGCCATGGAAAATGTCGCTCTCTGGCATGAACGCGATATTTCGCATTCCAGTGTAGAACGGAATATCGGTCCAGATGCGACAGTCACCCTCGACTTTGCATTGGCGCGCCTGACTGGTGTGATTGAAAACTTGGTTGTGTATCCAGAAAACATGCAAAAGAATTTGGATCAACTGAGCGGCCTTGTGAATTCACAGCGCGTGCTGCTAGCGCTCACGCAAGCAGGCGTCTCGCGCGAAGATGCCTATCACCTGGTGCAGCGCAACGCGATGCCAGCCTGGCGCGGCGAAGGCCTGTTTCTTGATCTGCTCAAGCAAGACGCCGACGTCACCGCGAAGATTGGGGAAGATGAGCTCGAAGCGTTGTTCGATATGGCCTACCACACCAAGCATGTGGATACGATTTTCAAGCGGGTCTTCGGTGAAGCCTAATCACCGGTGCGCGAAATGCGCCAAATCCGGTTGCCCGAATCGTCTGTCACCAACAGTGAGCCATCCACATGCGCCGCCACACCAACAGGCCGGCCGTAAACCTGGCCACGGTCTTCATCAGCAACAAAGCCGGTGAGAATGTCTTGCATCTCTCCAGAAGGACGCCCCTCTGTGAAGGGAACATAGATCACTTTATATCCCGAAAAGATGGTGCGGTTTGAGGACCCATGTTGGGCAATGAACACGCCATCCTGATAGGCA
>JANQLI010000302.1 GCA_028280675.1 Alphaproteobacteria bacterium | reverse complement strand
ATCGTTTTTTCACAGGAGAATAATGACCCCATTGCACGTAATGGGATTGATACGATCATCGTGACGACCCGGCGACGGGAACAGCCATTGAAGGATGTTGCAGGAAGCATTTCCGTCATCTCAAGCGATGATCTGGAGGATCTTGTAGTCTCAGACCTCAACCAGATTTTTAAATACGAGCCGGGGGTCGAGATTACCGGCGCGACCGGCAAAGCACAGAACATCATCGTACGCGGTATGGGCGGTGATCGTGTTCTGATTGTCAAGGACGGCATACGTGTCAACGAAGGGTATGGCGCCGATGGCCGCAATGATATTGTCGGGCGGGGATTTATTGAAACGGATACGTTAAAGCAAGTGGAAGTAGCCAAAGGCGGCTTCTCGTCACTTTATGGTTCTGACGCCCTCGCTGGCATTGTCGTCTTCGTCACGAAGGATGCCAGCGATTACCTCGAGACGGGGCAACGTTTTGGGGGAAACTTGCGTATCGGACATGCCCAAGTTTCTGAGCAAAATAATATTGGCGCCACGCTTGCCGCAATCACGGGTCCCGTTGAGCATGTTTTTTCCGCGACACTGAGAGACGGCAAAGAACAGGAAAATTACTTCGAAACGACAGATGCATTTGAAATTGAATCAACGAGCCTCTTCTATAAAGGCAAGTGGAATATCACGCCGGATGAATCCCTCACCGTGACGGCCGATGTCTGGGAACAGGAAAGCGAAGGTGATCGTGCAGAAGGATTGCTCTATTACTTCCGCGGCCTTGATGTGTATGGCTACGATATCGTTGATGAGAATATTGAATCAACGAAAACCAATGAATCATACAAAGCCACATTTAAAACAGAGACGCCGCTCGCTTTGTATGATGAAGCGTCTGTTGCAATCTATCACAACACGGCTGAACAGGAAGACATTGAATTCGGAGCTCTTGACATCAATGCGCCTCTGTTTAGCGTCTTCGAAATGCGCGACATGTGGAAGACCGGTGTTTACAAGCAAGAAACATGGGGCTTTCTCTCAAACGCCACCAAGCTGATCGGCCAAAACCACGTCCTCGGTTATGGCCTCGACATCGAAGAAACAACGAGCCTCCGCACAAGTCACGAATATCGTGAAGCCGATGGGGTCGTCACACGTGATATCCTGGTGCATAAGTTTCCAGAAAACGATGTGTTTCGTGCCGGTGTCTTCATCAATGATGAAATGACTTTTCTCAACGGTGATCTTATCATCACTCCAGGCGCACGTTATGACATCTACAAGATAGACCCAGGCACTCTTCTAAACTCTTCTGGCCAGCCCTATCGTGAATTTGATGAAAGTCATCTCTCTTTCAATTTAGGCGGGCTTTACCATTTTAATGACCACGTTACCGGCTTTATCCAATATGGACAGGGCTTTAAGGCGCCCTCATTCGATTTAGCGTATGTTGAACATTACAATCAGCCAACCTCATCGTACATTTATCAAGTCATTCCAAGTAATGATCTTGATCCCGAAGAAAGTTCTACATGGGAGATTGGCCTTCGCGGACAAGTTGGACCTTTGTCATATAACGCATCCTATTATCAAAGCGACTATCGTGACTTCTTAACCGTTGGACTTGTGAGTTCCACCACTGTCTTTTCAGGAGGAAGTTTCTCACATGTACATGACGTTTTTCAGTATCAGAATATTGATTCCGTTACGATCAAAGGTGCTGAAGCCAGCGTGAATTACGACGCAAATGAGACCCTCTCATTCTTCGCTAACGCAAGTTGGCAAACCGGAAAGAATGATGTCACAGGCGAATATATCGACACCATTTCCCCGCTCAGTGGCCGTATTGGCGCCAGTTTGCAAGGGGAGAATTGGTCAACCAATCTCATCATGCGGTGGGCTGCAGACATGAAGAAGGTCAATGCAGGTGACGTCCGCACGCCCAGCTACGAAGTGTTCGATTGGAATGCGGAATATCAATTTAATGATCATGTGAGCTTCAATATAGCCGCGAACAATTTGTTTGATGAGGAATACATCCGTCACGTCAACATTGCCGGACATGCCAGCACACAAGATCTCAATTATTTCACAGAAGCAGGCCGCAATATTTCGGTCAGCCTGAAAGCACGTTTCTAAGTCCTTGAAAATCCCCCTTCGTGGACATTAGAAAAGAAGTGGCGTCGCTGACATGCGGCGCCACTTTACTTTGATGAGTCTTTCGTCACCGATTGCCGCCGCTGTTGAAAAAAGGCTTTCAACATCTCGGATGCTTCATGTGCGCACATGCCACTGACGACATCAGGCCGGTGGTGACAGGTGGGCTGCGCGAAAAATTGCCCGCCATGATCCACCCCACCGCCTTTGGGATCAGGCGCGCCGTAGACAAGTCTCTTAATACGCGCAAAAGAAATCGCCCCTGCACACATGGCACAAGGTTCCAGCGTCACATAAAGTGTGCAGTCTAAAAGCCTGTAATTTTTAATCGCCTCACCTGCTTTACGGATAACCAATATTTCCGCATGGGCGGACGGAT
>JANQLI010000332.1 GCA_028280675.1 Alphaproteobacteria bacterium | reverse complement strand
CATTGGCCATGCGCAAGCGGGGGCCTACGCCGCGTCAAAGGCAGGACTCAATGGTTTTATGCGCGCGCTGACACTTGAACTGGCCCCTTCCGGTGTGCGTGTCAACGTTGTCGCCCCTGGTCCGATTGCGACGCCGATGACAGAAGCGGCACGGAACGATCCCAGCCGCGCAGAGGCGCTGCTCGCCAGTATTCCTCTGTCGCGCTATGGCGAACCGGAAGAAGTCGCCGCCGCCGTGACCTTTCTGCTGTCCGATGCCGCATCTTTTGTGACCGGTCAGGTCCTCTGTGTCGATGGAGGCGTGACGACGGCCTAACCGCCGTGTTAGATTCATGATGTTAGGATTCAGGGCATGACCACACCGACTCCAGATTACGGTCCCCGCGCGCGTGTCGGCGTTGCGGTGCCACACACCAATCCAACCGTTGAGCCCGAGATGCGGGCGTTGTTGCCAGAGAGTATCGGTGTCTACGCGACCCGTCTGACGCATCCGTCTCCGCGTGTCGAAGAGCGCCTCAATCATTACATTCGCCATATCCCCGAGGCCATCAGCACGTTTGGCGACATGGAACTCGCGGCGTTCGGCTTTGGCTGTACCGGGACGTCCTACGTTGCGGGCTTAGAGCTTGAGGATCGCCTGACGGCTGAGGCGAGCGCGCGCACCTCCATTCCCGTCATCACAGCGACCCAGGCTATTCGCGCAGCGCTAAAAGAGTTGGGCTGTCAGTCGATTGCGCTGGTCTCGCCCTACCCGGAGGCGCTTGCTGAAGCCGGTTACCGCTATTGGGAAGATGCAGGCATTCGTATTGTGGACCGCCTGCGCGTTGACCCTGCGCTGACCGACACGCACAGAATCTATGAGCTCACGAGTGACGATGCCCTTAACGGCCTGCGCCGGTTAAACACGAGCGAGGCGGATTGCCTCGTTGCGAGCGGCACGGGGATGCCCACCTTACGCGCGCTGAAAACCTTCGCCACAGAAACCGAGTTTCCGGTCCTCTCATCAAATCTCAGCCTGGCATGGGCGCTGACACGCGCAGCGGCGCCCGAACTCGCGCCGTCTTCGTCACAGCAATTGCTGTAAACGGCAGTAAAACGGATGCGCTGATGAAACCTGCGCGGTTCTTTTGACACCGAGCCACTGACGTGAAAACGAATGACTGCAGCCCGTAGGTCCATCCCATGGCCCGAGGTGTTTAATGTCCGCTTTGGGGTAGGAGGAGACATATAGGGTAACATGTGCTACACTTCCCGAATTAGCCAAAAGCGGACACGCAAGAGATTACAGCCCCAGATAAGGTCGTTAGTATGAGGCCATTATTTCGATTAATCCCCTTGCTTTTTCTTCTTGTCACGTTATCGAATTGCGACGATGCAGAACCAAGAGACAATAGCAGCCTTCGCATCCCAGAAATCCCCGAAGAACCACCAGAATTACTAGTGCCGAAGTCAGAAGTGCTACAGCATGTAAATGAAATCTCATTCATATCACAGGAACAAGGCTTCACAGCATTTTGGGGCAGGAGCAAGCTGGACTATTACATTCGTGAGATTGAAGATACCCAATCTTTTGATGCGAATTTAGCGGGCTTCCTAAATGGTTTTTTAGGCGATTTGGCAAATATCGCTTACCGCACAGCAATTCAGTTAGATGCCATGCCAGAAAACAAAAGCAGTGGGATTGCTATAATCACGGTGCAAGAGTGGTCAGACGTTGATAAAGACTTGCCTGATGTCCGGGAACGCTTTGGGTATGAAACACTAACAAGTGATATTTCGGATATAGAAAAATGCACTGTACTAATCAAGGCCGGTACAATTTCTGCCCCCGGCCATTGGTTAGATGGGCGTTTTGCGCCCACTGAGGCTGCCATCATTCTTGAGCGCTCCAACAAGCAGGCTCAGATCACTAAAAATCAAAAGCGTTGCTTGAAAAAAGGGTTTTTTGGGATTTTAGGCTTTACGGGAAACGCTAAAACTTATCCCAGTATATTAAACCCAGATTTCGATTCTGCGGATTTATCGGATCACGACAAGTCAGCAATACTCTTGGCTTCCCGTTATAAATTTCCGCCGGGATATACTCCGCAAGAATTTGCCGGAGTGCTCGATATATTGGAAAGAGCGAATTGGGAATAAATCTGTGATATGTCCGCTTTGGGTCATTAGCAGACCTGAAATGGTCTTCAAATTAGGGTGGTTTCACTTCCACTCCACTTATGACCCAAAGCGGGCATTGTTGAAATTTCAAATTTATTGTTCTTTTAAGCTTAAACGTTATAGCCCACTCTGCCAGTAAGCGTTGCTATATCAACCTCAGACTTTGAGTCAGTGAGAGCCTTTAATGATTCAGCAAATGTGTCCACTGCATTTTGCTCAACTACTAAATCGATCTTTACGATAGAATTATTAAACTCTTTCGCATGCAGGCCTACAAGGGCGACTTGCCTTTCAAGACACAATGTTGCCTTTAATAAACCAACTTCGCCAATGGGCCGTAAATTGACAGAAAACCAAGCGCTTCTGGGGAAGTCATCCCTTGAAGTGAAACTTATTTCTTCTTGCTTAGGATATTTACCCAGCGACTGGGCAAAATCTGACAAAGCATCAATATTCACAAGGCAATTCATTCGCTCGTATGCCGAGCCATTTGTGGCAAAAGACTCGATAAGAAAGGTCGGGGTCTTTCCGGAATCCATTTGGCCGAGTTCACCATACGAATTTGGAACGCTGTCAATCAACTTCAATTCAAAAGATGGGGTCATTTCATTCTAGATGCGAAGGCACATGCCCGTTTTTGGCGATGGGCTGAAGTGTAACCTACTTTCATGCCTATGTCAGCTTTTGACTCGACGCGGTTTTAACGCAACGTGCCGGAGAGGGGTTCGTTTATGCTGCGCAGCTCTCGGTCAAAGTTTCGTTTTTGATGTTTGCAAAGGTCATGCGCGCGCATTTGACACAACAGGCAAGGCATCTTCCAAAATTTCACACACCGCATTGTTCCAGAAACGCAAGACGCGATAGCCGCTAATCAATTCACTACGTCGCCCGGCTCGACCGGGCGATCCAGGCCTGCACATCAGTAATTTTAAGGTAACCCTGATTAGCTCCCCCGCTTAAAGCGGGGGACGTAGTGGTGTAGGTCGTCTTAAGGGTCGTCTTTAAGCGTCTTCTGGCACCCCGAAGACGCTGCCCGTGCGGCCTTCGGCTTTGCGCTGGTCGATAATCTTTTTCGAATAGGACCAGGTGTTTTCATTTTGCGCCATGCCGGTCCATTCGGTTGGCGCTTCGAGATATTTCGGATAATTCGCTTCCGTATATTCGCGGATATATTTTGGCAGACCGGCCACGCCGTCCATCATTTTAAACGATTGACTGTGATACACCATGCTGCCGGGGCGGTTGCCCATTTCCATAAACGGCAGCCACATGCCAACGCGCGCCCAGGCGGTGTGCGATGTGGCCGAGGTGACATCCGGATTGCTGACTTCACTCAAGCGGCCATAAATGCCCCAAAGCTCCGCAGACTGATAAAGGTCTTGCTGGGCATGCAGGGGATAGTCTTTGCGTTTCATGGGATTGCGTTCTTCGGCGCGGAAGACATCTATTTGGAAGACAATATCATCGCCCACTGTTTGCACGGGGTAAGGCGGTGAGAATGGTCCCGGCTTCATGCTGTAAATCCGGTTCACCGGATCATTCAAGATATGCAGCACTTCGACTTTGCGGTCGGTCACTGGGTTATGCCAGGTATCGAGCACTTCCCCTGTTTGAGGATCGGTGTAATACAAAATTTCCCGGTGATAAAAACGGTAGGCTTGCTCTGCGTCATTCCATTCGATGCGGCTGCAGCCAATGCCGTATGTGCCAAAGACCAAATGGTTGCCTTCATCCGGCACCCACATCCAGGCATAGCCGCCAAAGCCGCCGACCACTTGTTCACCGGAAAGGTCCGCTTGCAGCTTTAACAATGTTTCGAGATTTTGTTTCGGGTCGGTCAGGTCAAGTCCGCCGCTTTGCGCGTGCCCCGCGGCCTCAGCGCCGCTGGTCATGCCCGCCATCAGGCCTGCCGCGCCCGCCGCCGTGCCGCCAAGCATGGACCGGCGATTGAGTAATGTTTGGGTGATTGGGCTAAAACCTGCGGACATGACTTTCCTCCACTTGCAACGTCGATGACGTGTTCTCCTGTCTCTCTTTATAAAAGAGGGAGCGAGGGGCGACAATGACCGCCCCTTCACTTCGCCGCCCTCAACCAAGGGATGGCCGCATGTTTGGGGCTTAATTTTTCTGCGCGCATGGGCCAAGGTGGTGCTACACAAGCACAAGCTAAGTCAGCCAAAGGAGAGCATGCGCGATGGCCGCAAAAACCATTCTGATCATTGGCGCAACGCGCGGCACCGGGCTGGAGATCGCGCGTCTCTTAAGCGTCCGCGGTGACGATGTGCTGGCGCTTGTGCGTCCGGGGCCGTCGCGGACCGCATTGCGCAAACTGAATGTCCGGATTTTTGAAGGAGATGCGTTTGACCGCGCCAGTATCGATGCGGTGTTGGCTGATCACACCGTTGACGCCATCGTGACATCTTTGGGTGGCAAACGGGGAGAGCCGCGCGTGGATGTGCCGGGCACACAGAACATCGTCGCCGC
>JANQLI010000282.1 GCA_028280675.1 Alphaproteobacteria bacterium | reverse complement strand
ACTTTAGGGATGTGCAGTTTTATTTTAGTGTCTTCACCCTTTACATGGTCAAGCACTTCACCCAGCGCAGCAGCTAAGCGTTTTCCTTTGGTTGTGGTTGATATATCTTTTTCCTTCTCTCTTCATATAGTAGCCGCTTCTATTTCTCCTTTCTGCAAGGGGCCATGGCGTTGAAAATTCCCTTTATAAACCAACCCTTTATGGCGGGGTGTAATGGACGGATTTCGAACCACGCGGGAGACGAGATTGCTTATTTCACAGCTGTCTATTCGGCTAATAAAGAAGTTTTTAAGAAAAGGTTAGTTACTCTCACGTTCTTCGTGTGTCTCTAATAAAAAAACAGCTAGTGTAGACGCAGATCCGACAGCAAGCTTAGCATGTCTTGAAGATAGCCCTTTGAACTTTGCAGATTTTCCGTGCCCTGTCCCGTATTGATTACGCAACTCAGCTATTCCCTGTGTAATAGTTGCAAGATTCGACAAAAGTTTTTTTATTGTGGTAACTGCCCGAGTTTTTTCTGGAATATCGTCAGGAGTAAGAGAGAGTTCTTTACTAGTAAGCTTAACTAACTTTGGCAAATCATCATTTTTCGAATATGAAATGCCTCTGTTATCAAGAATTGTTTTGCAGCAGGTTTCAACCAATTCTTTCGCTGTTCCTATCGCTAAACCAGGATCATTTGTGACAGCAGCCTCCATCTTTGTAATTTGTTGAGATACGTAGCCTGCATCAATTCCAGTTACAATTTCTTTCACCGCATTTAAAGCAGGAGCAGATGTTAAACCAACATATCGACCAACAAAAACTGGCTTTCCTGACAATCGTGTTTTTTCTGTAATCTCAAAACCATCATTTTTGAGATATTGGTTATATAACTGACAAATGCGTTCTGCTTCAGTTACATCAGGTCTCACTACAGGATGGATTGTCTCGCACAAAAAACGCAACAAGATTTCGTCATCTCCATTTTTTAGATCAAAACGAGAATCATAAAATACCCAATCATCGTCCCAATCATAATTGTTTATCCTGTGTTGCCAAATATCACCTTCGGCATTATGAAACCTTCCGTCCGTAGATGGGAGGCTTGTTAAATCATATAGCCTAGAAAGAAATGCAGTTTCATCCATACGGCCAGACCAATTTATCTGTTCAACTTGGATTGCATCTATAATATCTTGACGGGTTATCTCTGATATTTTCATAATAATATCAATATCTTAAGTGTTCGAACACTGGCGGAGAGGGTGGGATTCGAACCCACGAGGGGCGTGAACCCCTGCCGGTTTTCAAGACCGGTGCTTTCAACCGCTCAGCCACCTCTCCATCATGCTGCCTTGTCGGCATATTTAGGGCCCGGGGAGGGCCCCATCGACGGCGACCTGTAAAATCCAGGCATTGATCGAAAACGGCGCTCTAGCTAGCATGTTGCGGTGCATCAGACAAGTGTTCATCAGGGCTTTTCCTGGCTTTCTCTAGGGCATGTGACGGCTGTCATGGGGTTGGGGGCAGAGGCGGAAAAAATCAAACGCACTCTATAAGTAAATTATTTGTTAAGCATGTTTCTTTACGGCAGATCAAACGTCGGTCTTTAGTCTGACAAACGCTGAACAGAAGCTTGCCTGCACATCTGAAGTCAGCCTAAAATGAACCATATCGGGGGGCCGGTATTAATGAGGGTCAGAGAGTTGCGTATTTTTCAAGATATTTTGCGTGTGATTGTAAAACCATCTCTTTTGGTTGTGGCCATCTCTGTTGGTCTCGCCAGTTGCGGTGGCGGCTATAACAGCGGCAGCTATACAGGCGGCACGTATAAAGTTGGCAAACCCTATGTCATCAATGGCAAACGCTATATCCCCCGTGTTGATCCAAATTATGATCGAACTGGTCTAGCCTCTTGGTATGGCGATAAATTTCACGGCCGGACAACGGCCAATGGTGAGCGTTTTGACATGTACGCCATGACAGCCGCGCACACTACCTTGCCGATGCCGACCAATGTGCGCGTGACCAATCTGGAAAATGGCCGGTCCCTTATCTTGCGTGTCAACGACCGCGGGCCCTTCGTGCCGGGGCGGATCATTGATGTGTCGAAACGGGCCGCAAGAGAGCTTGGCTTTTACAGCCAAGGGACCGCCAAAGTCCGCGTGCAGTTTGTCGGCCGCGCAATGCTGAATGAGAGCTTTATCGCCAACAAGGCCAAGACCAGCCGCAAAGAGCGTAAGGCCGCCTCAGCAGCGCCGACAGCAGCCATCACCAAAGCCGCCGTTCTAGCGCCCCCGCCAGGTGCTGAAGCCGCGCCAGCCGTCGTGCCTGCGCCGAAAACAGTGGCCGCGAGCGCGCCTGTTGCAGATCGCCAAGCGACGGGATCGATTGCAACAGCGCCAAGCAGCCGGGTGAGTTACGTCCCCGTCACTGGCAAGAATGAGATCTTTGTTCAGGTTGGCGCGTTTATGAGTTCCGTTGATGCGCAAGAAACCAAGCTGAAACTCTCCGGTCTTGGGCAAGTGGACATGACAACCAAAAACGTCGATGGCAAAGATTACTATCTGCTGATGATTGGTCCTATGAAAAGTGTCCAAGCGGCTGATGCAAAGCTTGATGCGCTTTTGAACCGTGGATTCGCAGACGCACGCATCACCATTGAATAGACCTAATACAGAAATGTGTGCGTCATAAAAAGCGCACACTTTTCCGTCACAACAGTGACTTTTACGGACAAGACGATGACATCTTCTTTCAAAGCCCTGCTTATTATCCTTATGACCGCTTTGACCGCCGTCCCGGCGTTTGCGCAAGGCATTGAGACGCGCGCGGAATACGCCATCATGATGGATGCGGATACCGGAACGGTGCTGTTTGAAAAAGATCCCGATATGCTGATGTCGCCTTCCTCTATGGCCAAACTAATGACTTTGGCCGTTCTTTTTCAGAAACTTAAAGAGGGGTCTCTCACACTCGACGACACATTTCCTGTCAGCGAAAGAGCATGGGCATTACCTGGAATGTCAGGCGGCAGTGAAATGTTCGTTCTTGTGAACACAGAAATTCGGATAGAAGATTTAATCCGCGGGATTATTGTCTCATCAGGAAATGATGCGTGTATTGTTGTCGCTGAAGGCATCAGCGGGACAGAAGAGGCCTTTGCAGACGAAATGACGCGCTATGCGCGAGACATCGGCATGGAAAAGTCAACGTTTGTGAATTCCTCTGGATGGCCGCATCCTGATCAGAAAATGACAGCGCGTGAGCTTGCCATTTTGTCGATACATCTGATTCAGGAATATCCGGACCTCTACAAATACTTTGCGGAGTTAGAGTTCACATGGAGCAATATTACCCAGCCACATCGCAATCCGTTGCTTTACGCAAATGTGCCCGCAGATGGCTTGAAGACGGGTCACACACAGGATGGCGGCTATGGCTTAGTCGCCTCGGGCGTTGAAGACGGACGGCGCTTGGTGCTGGTTGTCAATGGGCTAGGGTCTGAGAATGCACGCTCGACGGAATCACAGCGCTTGATGCGGATCGGTTTTCGCGACTTCAAACCTTATGATTTGTTCAAAGGGGGCGAGACAATCGGCTCCGCCAAAGTCTGGCAGGGCGAAAAAGCAGATGTCGCGCTGATGATCAAAGATCCGCTTCAGATGTATATGCGTCCACAAGACCGGCGCCGGATGAAAGTCACCATCAATTATAACGGCCCCATCGCAGCGCCGATTATGGAGGGCGATGAAGTGGCCGAGCTGCGCATTCATACGCCTGGCAAAGAACCCCATGTGATGCCGCTTTATGCAGCCGAATCCGTTGGACCGATGGGGATCTTCGGCAAAATGGGAGCCGCCTTGATTGATCTCATCATTGGTCAAATGGAAGAAAGCCCCGCCTCCTAAAAGGCTTTTTCCATGGTTGCGACGGGCCCGCCAGCCCGTTACAAGACCTTATGGGATCAACAGACAAGACAACCAATCAAAGTACCTTCATCACTTTTGAAGGTGGCGAAGGCACGGGGAAAAGCACGCAAGTCCAACGCCTTGCCGAGCGTCTCAAAGCTGCAGGCCGCACTGTTGTAACAACACGCGAGCCTGGCGGAGCCCCCAGTGCGGAAGAGATTCGCACCCTCCTTGTCACCGGTGAACCGGACCGTTGGACAGCACTTAGCGAAGCGCTTTTAAACTTTACCGCCCGCGCCGAACATTTAGAACACACCATCCGTCCTGCATTGGCGCGGGACGCTATCGTGTTATGTGACCGCTTTGTTGATTCCACCATGGCGTATCAAGCCTATGCTGGCGGGGTGCCGCCAGAGACGATCACCACATTGACACGTCTTGTGGTGGGGGAGACGATGCCCGATCTCACACTCATTCTTGATTTACCGGTTGAGGTGGGACTGTCACGGGCGCAGGGGCGCGGCGATCACGAAAACCGCTATGAAAAAAAAGGTGAAGCCTATCATCATAAACTGCGAGACGCTTTTTTAGAGATCGCGAAAGCGGAGCCGAATAGATGTGCTGTGATTGACGCTTCGGGAACGATTGACGACATCGCAGACGCCATATGGTCCATCGTATGTGAACGCCTTTCTCTCTCGGAGAACGCGCAATGAGCGATACCCTCGAAGAAAGTGACCGCATTGAAGGATTGCCGCATCCGCGGGAAACCTATGACTTGATCGGTCATGACCATGCAGAACAGACCTTTCTTGCAGACTACGCATCGGGAAAGTTCGCGCATGCTTGGTTAATCAGTGGTCCGCCAGGTGTCGGTAAGGCGACCTTCGCTTACCGTATTGCACGCCATCTTCTTGCGGAAGAGGGCACCGAACAGGAAGGCACGTCCGGTGAGGACCGCAGTCTCCATGTTTCTCCTGAAGCACATGTTGCGCACCTTGTTGAATCCCAGGGACATCCTAATTTGTTGGTGTTACGACGCACGCCCGATCCGAAAACAAAAAAAATGCGCAGCTTTTTGACAGTGGATGAGACACGCAAAATCCATAGCTTTTTTGGTCTCGCCGCCGGACACCCAGGATGGCGGATCTGCATCATCGACACGGCTGACGATATGAATGCGAACGCGGCGAATGCCCTTCTTAAAACATTGGAAGAACCACCGGAGAAATCATTGCTGATTGTGCTGGCGCATGCGCCAGGGCGGTTACTGCCAACCATCCGCTCGCGCTGTCGTCATTTGCGCCTCAATCCTTTAAGCGATGCACATGTGACACAAATTCTGCATGAGCATTTTGGGAATGATCTGGATGCATCGCAAATCGCAGCTCTGGCGCATCTTGCCGAAGGCAGTGCGGGGCGTGCCTTGCAATTAGCGCAAGAAGGGGGGCTTGAGCTTTATCACGAGCTTTTGCATATCATTCAAACCCTGCCTGAGATGGACAGTGTGCAAGCCATGTCGTTTAGCGGGAAATATGCACGGGCAGGGGCTGAACAAAAGTTTCGTCTCGTCTTCGATCTACTCAGCGATTGGCTGCAGCGTCTTGTGCGTTATGGCAGCCACAAAGACTTATATCATCATCCCGACGTTTTTCTCGGTGAACATGCTGTGATGGATAAGCTTCTAAACTGTGCATCGCCAACAGCATGGGCAGATATTTGGGATGAGATGCAAGACTTATATTTACGGAGCCGGGCGTTGCATCTCGACTCCAAGCAGACATTAATGCAGGCCTTTTTTATGATGGAGAAAGCGTGTCATGACTAGGGGCTTGTTGGTCGATAGCCATTGTCATTTGGACTTCCCTGATTTCGCTGATGAAGAGGCCAGCATTGTGCAACGCGCGCTTGATGCCGGTGTCCAGCATTGCCTCACGATCTGCACCCATGTGACAAAGTTTGCGCAAGTGCGCGCCGTCGCACAACGGTATCAGCATATCTTTTGCACAGTGGGGATTCATCCGCATAACGTCGAAGATGAACCAGAGACCTCTGCGCAAACGCTGATTGAGATGACCCATGATCCGAAGGTGATTGGGATCGGTGAAACCGGCCTTGATTTTTTCTATGATCACAGTCCGCGAGAGCAGCAAGAAACAAGCTTTCGAGAGCATATCGCGGCATCGCGGATAACAGGTCTGCCAATTGTGATCCACAGCCGTGACGCTGAAGATAAAACCATTGAGATTTTGCGCGATGAAATGGGCAAGGGGCCCTTTCCAGGCGTAATGCATTGCTTTAGCTCCCATGCACGTCTGGCGGACGCCGCTTTGGACCTTGGGCTTTATATTTCTTTCTCTGGTATTGTGACGTTTAAAAAAGCCGATGACCTGCGCAAGGTTGTCACATCAACACCGCTTGAGCGCATTCTGGTCGAAACCGATGCGCCTTATCTAGCGCCTGTCCCAAAACGAGGACAACGCAACGAACCCTCCTTTGTCACACACACAGCGGCAAAAGTGGCTGAGCTCAAAGGGATGCGTTTGGAGGACATCGCCTCTATCACCACAGACAATTTTTTTACTCTGTTTTCAAAAGCGAAAGCGGGGTGAAAGCATGAAAATCACAATCCTTGGTTCGGGGTCCTCCGGCGGCGTGCCCCGTATTGGCAATAACTGGGGCGCGTGCGACCCGGCGGAACCGAAAAACAGGCGCAGCCGGTGTTCGCTTCTTGTACAGCAAGGCTCCGGAGATGATCTCACCTCCGTCTTGGTCGATACATCGCCCGATTTACGCCAGCAATTGCTTGATGCAGATGTCAAACGCATCGATGGCGTGCTCTATACCCATGATCATGCCGATCAAACGCACGGTATCGATGATTTGCGTGTCGCCGCTTACAATCAAAAGGCCCGCATTGACGTCTATGCCGATGCGCAAACGCAAACAATGCTCCGCACACGGTTTCTTTATTGTTTTCATCAAGAGGAGGGAAGTCTCTATCCGCCCATATTGACCATGCACGATATGCCAAACTGCGGCGAGACAGTCACGATTCATGGCGCTGGCGGCGCGATTAACGCCGTGCCGTTTTTACAAGATCACGGCCCCATGACATCTCTCGGGTTTCGCTTTGGGCCGGTGGCGTATTCCAGTGATGTTGTCGGGATTCCCGATGAAACATTTGCCACGTTAGAAGGCATCGACTGTTGGATTTTGGATGCATTGCGCTACACGCCGCATCCCACCCACGCGCATCTTGATCTCGCGCTCACATGGGTCGAGCGGGTCAAACCCAAACGCGCGATCTTGACAAATCTTCATAACGACATGGATTATCAAACGCTTAAGTCTACATTGCCGGACCACATTGAACCAGCTTATGACGGGATGGTTCTGCATTTTTAAACAAAGACGGGCGCATAAGTGAAACATAGCACCTATTATTTTCCATAATATATATTATCAGACTTGTACTTCACCTAGAATCCATCGGAGGTATTTAATTAGTCTAATGAAACACAAAAAGTATCTAGCAGGTTTTACTCCTGTGTTCTTATTTGTTCTCTTTTTATTTGGCGCATCTCCCGCCAATGCGTCGGTGTTGACTTGCCCGACCGTACAAGATGTTCAGGGTGGAAACATACCGCCTGATTTTGATGTCTATAATGATCCTGATAAGACGGACAAGGTCGTAGCACTCGTTGAAGTGGTCGCTGATATGTCCAGGCGAAACGGCGTTACAGAAGGCTGGGTTGAATGTTGGTACCTGCGCTCAGACGGTGGGTCTATTTTGATAGATTACAAAGCTGGCGATATTGAACAAGCCCTCGCAGATCAATGGAATCCGCCGGTGATTAGAGGTACTAAAGTCATTTGGAGCTGTCTACCGCGACCAATGGCCTATGATCCTAAAGAGTGCCCCCTATCCTTTTGAAAGCTCTGGGTGTCAAAAACCATCGAGTTTAAAGAGAGTTTACCCTGAATCAATAATCAAAAAGCCCGCTTTTCTGCTGAATATGGCCCTCGCTTGCCCCGTTTGCTTTATATGTTCTAGTATGAGTTGAGGGATGTGAGCATTTAGTAATTGGGGGGTGATATGGCAAGCGGAATAATCAGATATTCTATTGATTGCATATCCAGCAATCGAAATTTTCATATTTGCACTTTCCCGGGAATTCATTCTCCCCTCCCCCCATTTGCATTCATTGAACACAATGCACGGGGCGCAAATGCATCATGCTAAATAGTTTTAGAAATACGGTTATCAGCGCTTTAATTTTGGCGATAGCGGGTACTGTTGGGCTTCAATATCTCGGGTATCCTCTGCATAAGATCATGGATACACCGTCGATTGAAGAATCCAGTGCCTTGGTCGATGAACTTCTCGTGGATCTCGGGAAAGGTGACTATGAATCGGTACTCCAATCCATCAGCAAACTAGAAAGAATGCGAGGGACTTTCCCCGATGACCTCATTTACGTAAAGTCTCTATCGCTTCAGGAAACTGGTCAATCGGAAGCCGCAATAGAAACAGCAGATACATATCTAGAGAAGACGGGAGATAAAGGGACATACTATACGCAAATTCTGTCACTCCGGGCGCAGGTAGAAATCGCGATAAAATCTGCAGGAGACGACCGGGCTACTGATCGATTGATCAGCCTTCTTGCAGAACAGATAAAAGCAAAGAGATATAAAGACGGGCTCTCAACCATTGGTGATCTTGAAGCCCTGGATAGGCCCCTCCCCGTAATTGTTCAGTATTACAAAGGCTTCCTTCTTATTCTGCAGGAGCAGTATACGGAAGGCCGCTTGGAACTCGAAAACTACCTCGCGGCAGCCGAGGAGGATGCCACCAACTACAGCAAAGCTGAAACCCTCCTCGCTGAAACACTCGTGTTTGATGAGGAGGGGCAAGAGCGTGTTGCGGCACAGTTAAAAGTTGAAGCGGCGGAACGAACGAGGATTGCTGAAACAAAACGAAAAGCCGAAGAAGCAGAACGCATACGTATCGCCGAAGAAAAACGTAAAGCTGAAGAAGCAGCCCGCAAAGCAGAACAAGAACAAAAACGACTTGCTGAGATAGCTGCCGAACAAGAGCGACAAAGGGTAATTGAGGAAAGAAGATCCAGTCCGGGCCTGGTATTCAGAGACTGTGAGACCTGTCCTGAGATGGTGACTTTGCCTACGGGCGAGTTTTTGCTCGGGTCACCTAAGAATGAACGAGATAGAGGTTATTCTGAAGACCCTCAACAGCTTATCCATATCACAGCACCGTTTGCAGTTGGTAAATTTGAAATTACAGTATCTCAATTCCAGCAATTTGTAGAAGAGTCTGGCCACAGCGTTGCATCGGGATGTACCGTCCAGAAGGACCCTAGATTTAGCACGCCGGAAGATTGGGAATGGAGTGATGATCACAGCTGGCGAAACCCCCGCATCGAACAACGCCCAGATGAGCCGGTGGTTTGCATCACAAAGAGCGTGGCAAAAGCATATACGAGCTGGTTAAGCCAAAAAACCGGGGAGAAATATCGTCTTCTCAAAGAGTATGAATGGGAATACATGGCGCGAGGAGGTACGCAGCACCCATACTTCTATGGTGCGGAAAAGCAAGAACTATGCATCTATGGAAATGTAGTCGATAAAACTTGGAACGAAACAATTGGCATATGGATGGGCTTCATAAAATGCAGTGATGGATATTACCGCACTGCACCGGTTGGTCTGTTCTCACCAAACCCATTTGGCATTTACGATACGATTGGGAACGTAAATGAAATCGTGGACGGTTGTTATTCCATATATGGA
>JANQLI010000279.1 GCA_028280675.1 Alphaproteobacteria bacterium | reverse complement strand
AGCTCTTGTGCGGTGTGCGTCACATCTTCGCTCAGTCCTTTCAGAAGATCGCGCTGCTCTGCGACTTTTGCTTCGAGCTTTGCGCTTTCTGCGATCAACGCATCTGTCGCACTGTGCAGGCTATTTTTTTGCTCTTGATAGGATTGCGCGACGCTCTCTGCATGCTGCGCTGCGTGATCGGATGCTTCCCGCACAGCTTGCGCTTGGCTGCTGAGGGCTTCTCCTGTTTCTTTGGCTTTGCTGAAGGCTGTGTTGGAGCTTTCCTCCAACGCCTCAAGGCGTGCTTTCAACACATCATGTGCATTGTTGAGCTGGGCAATGGCTTCCGATGTCGCCGTGCGGATGGCGTTTGTTTGCGCTGACGATGATTCCACCATGGCTTCGGTTTGTGTGCCCATGGTTTCGGTCAAAGATGTGTGATGCTGTTCTAATGTAGCGCCAAGAAAATTGCTGCTCTCGGTGAGTTGCGTACTGACATCCTGACTTTGTTTAGCGATTCGTGCGCTGAGATCTTCCAGTTCTTTCCGTTCGCCCTCTAGCGCGGCCCGCATGTCCGTCATTTTTGTTTCGGTGTCTTGCGACGTGTTTTTTAATGTGATCGCTTGGGCTTTGAGATTGGATTCCAACGCGCCGACGCGTTTAATGGCGCGCTCCAATTCTTTCTCAAGCGCATCAACTTGCCGCCGCACCGCGTTGCCAAGGCGTGTCATCGACCGGGAGGCATGATCCTCCGGTTCGATCAAGCGCGCTGCGATATTCGCGAGGTACGTGGCTTCAACCTTGAGCTCATTCGCGCGCTTGGCGATCAGGGCGACCATCAGAATGAAAATGATCGGCAGGATCACCACAATCGACACCACTCCCCACCAGCGCATGGATTGGGCGACCAAGTCGTCCAGACCATAGGCTCCCATCAAGAAGGCGGTGACAGCGCCCAGCCAATAGATTGAGAAGATCACGGCGAGAGGGATAATCCAGAGGCCTGAGCGCTTTTTCGTGCGTTTTGGGGGCAGCTCCTGGCTCAGGTCAAGGGTGACCACATTACTGGCTGGTGCTGCATTGGCGGCATTTTTTGCGCCTTGTGGGGGTTCTTCTGGCACGTCCGCTTTACTCATCACGTTGACTGTCGCTCTCACTCACATGAGGCGCCTCTCGCCGCACATCGCGGGGAGGGGCTAACATATTGAAAAATATGAAGAAAGGGCAGAAGCCCTTCCACCATGACCCTGTGGTTTTATTCTTGGCTCATACCATACGGCAAAGCAGGGGCTGAGCTCAAAAACTTTTAACAAAGAGTTAACAGAGGTGGGCGGGCCGATGTCCCTTATCAAGGGCGAGACGCGCGTGCGCTCAGATTGCGGCGCGGCATTGTGCGGTGTGGCGACGAAAAAAGCCGGTGAGGCAACCCCACCGGCTTTTTGGTCTTCGATCTTACTTACTGATTAGAAGTCAAAGTCTAACTTCACGCCCCATTGTGCGCCACGGCGCGGTGTCATCATGAAGGCACGTTTGAAAACGTCCGTATCAAAGTAACGAGTTGCTGATACCATGGCATCTTCATCGAAAATGTTCTTGCCCCAAAGTGACAAACGATAGTTCTCGTTAGCCAAACCGGTGCTGAAATTAACAACTGTGGATGCAGGGATTTCAGCTAAATTTACGACCTGAACATATTTCTCACTCTCATATGAAGCCGTCGCCCCAATGAACCAGTTCAGATCACTATTGCTAATTGAGCGATTGTAATCAAAGCCTAAGGACAGTTGGTGCTCGGCTGAAAGTGGCGTGCGATTTCCTTCGAGACTTACAGGGATAACATCAGCACTGCCATCTCCTGTAGGTACTGGAAGAGCGTCAAAGCCACCACAGTCTGTCAGTGGCGTGAGGTCGCCATTACTACAGTTAAAATCACCATCATCTAGCAATTCTAACAAACGCCCAATGTTATCATCTGTCCCTTTGGTGAATTCTGTATTGTTATAGGCATATCTTAGATTGAGGCTAAGACCTTCGATTGCTTCTGGTGAATAGGCTGTTTCTAACTCAAGTCCCCAGATTTCAACCTCACCTTTATTGCCAATAATGGATCCCGTATTTTGACCCGGTGAGGGTAAATCTGGGTCAATAAATGGGATGGACTCCGTGAGTTGGTAATCAGTGACTTGCTCGTAGTAACCTGCGACATTCAAAATCCATTGACCATCAGCAAAGATATTTTTAGAGCCGAGCTCTAAAGACCAGATTTCTTCTTCATCATATTCTGTGTTGCCCGTAAACACCCCAGCGTCATTTGTATTAAAGCCACCAGGCTTTGTTCCGTTAGCTAATACTGCATAAAGCAGATTATCGTCTGAGACTGAATAGTCCAATGTAAATCGCGGTGTGAAGGAATCAACTGTTTTGCTCACATCCGTAATTCTTACGCGCTCCGCAGGATCCGAGCGAGTTTGGTCTTCATCACGCCGAAAGCTGCTCAGCTTATCTTCTGCATAACGTGCTTCAACACCGAATGTGAGATTGTCGAGAATATCAATTTCGGCACGACCGTAGATACCCCAGTTCTCTATTTCACTTTCAATGAGATCTTCCGGTCCAAGTATATCTGAATCGGCGCGGAAAACATCAAATGCGACCGTTGTGAATGTACTTGGGTCACAAACAGGATGTGCCGTACATTGCGATAAGCCAAGAAAATCTAAACCAGCTTGTATCTGAGTATCGATGAACGCATCATTTGCAGCAATGATTACATCATTGCGAAGGCCCGTCGTCGATGTCTTGGATTTGTAATACGATAATCCACCAAGAAAACGCATGCTTCCTCCGTCATCGTATTCAAAACGAAGATCTTGATTGAAGCTTTCGATTTCCCCGTCATCTGCAGTGATGACTGGTACTGCTCCAGCTACAAATAAGCCTACATCAGAGCTAGTAAAAATCGCATCACTCAAGCTAATGCCGACATACCCGCCATTTGGATGATACGTACTTGATTGTAATTGCTTGAACTGAATTTCTTCATATCCAGTTATAGAGGTGATTTTGAGGGAATCGGTTGCGTCCCAGGAAATAGATAAACTGCCTCCAATGCGATCTGTTTCGCGGCCACCATCTCCAAACAATTCAGCCACAGAGTTATCGTAGTTGATATCGCGACCGCTCGGTAATTCACCTTGGAAATAGTGGAAGTATCCACCCTGTCCATCATTAGCTACGCCATTGAGTGGGCTAGAAGTATCTACATTTATCCAATTTTGGAATGCATAGTTGTTCTCAAGATTGGTTGTAACCGCCGCAGCAATGGGATCGTCATCATCTTTTTGTACCAAACCGCGCGCTGTAATCTCCCATGCATCATTCGGTGTGAAGTTCAAAGTACCTGATAACGAATACGTTTCTTCACCACCAACAAGTTCGCCATCATTCTGATTTCTATACTCACCGTCATATTGATAAATGCGGCCAAACAAACCGCCTGCGACTTTGCCCTCAACGAGTGGACCACTTACGCCAGCCGTAAATTCTTTAAAACCATGCTCACCAATTGAGGCAGATGCGTTCAAATCGAACTCATCGCCTGGTTTTTTTGTGACGATATTAATTGCACCAGAATAGGTATTCCGACCATAAAGCGCACTTTGCGGTCCTTTGACGATCTCAACGCGTTCTACGGAAGAGAGATCAACACTGGCGATTGTGCCGTCGAAATAAACACCATCAATAAAGAAAGATACGCCGGGAGCGCTACCAGTGAGGATAGTCGACTTCCCACGAATCACTGGGCGTTCAAAACCACGTTGGAAGCTACGGTCCATTTCAAAACCGGCAACTAGACCTGCGAGGTCTTCAATATTATTGATGTTTTCGTTCGCGAGCATGTCTCCACTAAAGGCAGCGACTGACAGAGGAACATCTTGAATGTTCTCTTCCCGTTTCCGCGCGGTCACGACGAGTTCGCTCACAGCGGCATTGGCCTCTATAACCGGCATCGCCATAAACACGCCGAGGCTCGCTGTTGCCATAAGTTTTGTTGTGTATTTCATGGTGAAACCCCCTAATTTGAATCACTCAACCGCAATGTTGCGGTCACATATTTGAAGGATTATCTGCTGAAGGCCCGGACAGGCCCATTGATGCACCCCCAAATATTTTCCACATTAATTTATCAGATCAGAGGTAAATCCATAGAGTAAATGGCGGGTTACCATAAGTGAAACCAACTTGTTTCATTCTGTGTGACGATTTTGTCACGATGAATTTGGCGAATTTTAGAAAAAAATTCTAGTTAATCTGCTCGACTCTCACTCATACAATTTTAAGTTGTAAATCTTTACTCTTACCAATTTGCCATTACGGTGGATTTCATGCACTAAGCCATTGGAGAACAAGTGGGAATTGTCTATGGTGCCGGCTCGGGTGTATGAGTCCCAAAAGAGACCAATAAGAGGGTGACGTGAAGCGATTCGTAAACTGGATAATGCGCACAAAGTGCGCTTT
>JANQLI010000272.1 GCA_028280675.1 Alphaproteobacteria bacterium | reverse complement strand
CTAAAGACTGGCCAAAGACTGCACGACACGCCATATAGAGCGCATTAGGAGCCGCTATGCCCGTTGCGTATAAAAAAATGAATGGTCTGGGGAATGACTTTGTGGTGCTGGACGCCCGCAAAGACCGTATCCCTATGTCCACGATGATTGCGGCGCAAATCGGCCATCGCGAGAGCGGCATAGGCTGCGACCAGATTATTGTGATGGAGCCGGGCAACGCCCCCGCCGATGTGTTTATGCGCATCTACAATCAAAATGGCGGTGAAGTGGCCGCGTGCGGGAACGCGACGCGCTGTGTCGGGCAGCTCTTGCTGGATGAAACAGGCAAAGACAGCGTGACGATTGAAACCCGTGCCGGATTGCTGCACGCCAGCGCATCCGAGCATGGCGTAACCGTCGATATGGGCACACCAAAATTCGACTGGGAAGATATTCCGCTTACGGAGCGTATGGACACGCGCAATATTGACATTAAATTGGGTCCCATCGACAACCCGGTTCTGATGGGCCCGGCGGCAGTGAATGTGGGTAATCCGCATGTGATCTTTTTTGTCGATGATGTGCATGACCACGATCTTGAAAAGTTCGGGCCGCTTGTCGAATTTCACCCCCTGCTGCCAGAACAAGCCAATGTCAGCCTTGCGCAAGTGATGGGGCATGACGTTATTCGCTTGCGTGTCTGGGAACGGGGTGTGGGGATCACGCAAGCCTGCGGCACCGGCGCGTGCGCGGCGGCTGTCTCGGCGGCACGGAAAAATCTGACCGGACGTGAGGTCGAAGTCATCCTTGATGGTGGACCACTTTATATTCGTTGGGGTGAAAACGATCATATCTACATGACCGGCGCGACCGAACTTGAGTATGAGGGCGAAGCGGATGACAGTTTATTTAAAGAGGTGATGTGATGAACGCGCCCTTCAAAAAAACACACACCGCCTCACCGGATGTGATCACCTTTGGCTGCCGCTTAAACGCCTATGAATCTGCAGTGATGAAAGGCCATGCTGAACGCGCAGGTCTTGATGACGCGATCATCATCAACACATGTGCCGTAACGAACGAAGCTGTGCGGCAAGCACGGCAAAGCATCCGCCGTATGCGCCGTGAAAATCCAGATGCAAAAATTATTGTCACCGGGTGCGCCGCGCAGATTGATCCGGATCGTTTTGCCGCAATGGACAGCGTGGACTATGTGATTGGCAATGATGACAAAATGAAAGCGGAGTCTTACGCAGCGTTTAATCTGGATGATGTTGAGCGTGTGCGCGTGAACGACATTATGGCGGTGACGGAAACCACGCCGCATATGCTGGATGCGTTTGGCGATCGCGCGCGCGCCTTTGTGCAAGTGCAAAATGGCTGCGATCACCGCTGCACGTTCTGCATTATTCCCTATGGCCGCGGCAATTCACGCAGCGTGCCCATGGGCGATGTTGTCCGCCACATTCAGCATCTTGTGGATCAAGGCTATTTAGAAGTGGTGTTGACCGGTGTCGATATGACGTCTTATGGCGCTGACCTTCCTGGCACGCCGAACCTTGGTACACTGGTGGATAAAATTCTCACCTTGGTGCCGGACCTACCGCGTTTGCGAATCTCGTCGATTGATTCGATTGAAGTAGATGACCGCCTGTTTCATTTGATCACGGAAGAGCCGCGCGTCATGCCACACTTGCATCTCTCGCTTCAGGCTGGCGACGACATGATCCTCAAACGCATGAAACGGCGTCACACCCGCGAAGATAGTATCGCATTTTGCAAAAATGTGCGGCGCAGACGTCCAGATGTCACGTTTGGCGCCGACTTGATCGCGGGTTTCCCAACGGAAACCGAGGAAATGTTTGAGAACACATTCAACCTCATCGATGATTGCGGGCTGACATTTCTCCATGTGTTTCCGTATTCAGCGCGCCCTGGCACCCCCGCCGCCCGCATGCCGCAAGTAGAGGGCACAATCATTAAAGATCGCGCTGCACGTCTGCGCGCCAAAGGCCATGAGGTTCTCAGTGCCCACCTTGCTCAGCAGGTTGGGCAAAAAGTTGATGTGTTGATGGAAACGGCAACACGGGGGCGGTTGCAGAATTTCACACCTGTGTTATGCGAACAGGATACGCACGCAAACGGCTCGCTCATACGCGCGGGCATTACCGGTCACACCGGCACCGAACTCATAGGACGTCCCATTGTATGAGTGATCACACGTCCTCGGACGAGCCGAAAAAAAGGGGTTGGTTCCGTCGCATGACGGAAGGCCTAACACGCTCCAGCTCTAAACTCACCGAAGGCGTCACCAGTATCTTCACCAAGCGAAAGCTGGATGCAACGACACTCGAAGAATTAGAAGACTTGCTGATTTCTTCGGATTTGGGCGTCACCACGGCAGCGCGGATTTGCGAGGCGTTATCCGACAATCGCTACGACAAAGAAATCAGCCCCGACGAGGTCCGCCGCGTTTTAGCCGAAGAGGTCACTCACATTCTTGATCCCGTTGCGCAGCCACTGACCTTAGACGCATCAAAATCGCCCCATGTGATTTTGATGGTCGGTGTCAATGGCACCGGCAAGACTACCACCATCGGCAAACTGGCTGCGCAATTCAAACATGATGGCAAAAAAGTCATGCTTGCCGCCGCCGATACTTTCCGCGCCGCCGCAATTGATCAAATCAAAGTCTGGGGGGCGCGCAATGATTGCCCGGTCATCGCCAAGGATGTCGGATCGGATGCGTCAGGCGTGGCTTACGAAGCTGTCGAAACCGCGCAACGTGACGGCATGGACGTGCTGATGATTGACACAGCCGGACGGCTGCAGAACAAAGCGCATCTCATGGAGGAACTTGAAAAAATCCATCGAGTCATTCAAAAACTCGATGACACGGCACCGCATTCGGTCTTGCTGGTGCTCGACGCCACCACAGGACAAAACGCCATCAGCCAAGTGCAGGCCTTTAAAGAGGCCGCGAACATTACTGGCCTTGTTATGACCAAGCTCGATGGCACGGCGCGGGGCGGCATCTTAGTGGCGCTCACTGAAAAGTTTGGCCTGCCGATTCACGCCATCGGTGTCGGCGAAGGCATTGACGATCTACAAGCCTTTGAAGCAGCCGCTTTTGCAGAAGCCCTGACGGGAAGTGGTGAGATCATATAGTTTGTTAAGGCCTTTCTTGTGATTACAACGCCCTGCCTTTACGTTAGGGCATGTCACTAGACTCACTCGCACTCCTCCTTGCACTCACATCCGCTATTCTACATGCCGTAGTTGGGGTCATCTCCAAATCAGCCGATGACATTCTGGTCCGCCGTTGGATTCAAGAAGCTACGCCTAGCCTCATCGCCCTGCCCTTTATTTTTGTCGCGCCATGGCCAACGGCAGAGCTTTGGCCGATCATCCTGCTTACTGGCGTCGTCCATTTCACATATCAGATCGCACAAGTGAATGCCTATCGGCTGGGAGACTTTTCCATTGTCTATCCCGTGTCACGGGGCTTTGCCCCTTTGCTCGCAGGTACCGGTGCGGCCTTCTTCTTAGGAGAACCACTAAGCACTGCTGGTATGAGCGGTCTTCTCCTTGCCTCTCTTGGTTTAATGGCCTTTGCCTGGGACGGACATAAAAATCAGACTGACGCCCATAATCATCTGCCCGCCCTCTTGTTTGCCTTTGCCACGGCCTCTTTGGTCGCCGCCTACACAGTTATTGATGCGAAGGGCATGCGCCTTGTCGCAAATCCCTTTACTTTTATCTTTTGGATGTTTCTCGCCAATGGGGTCGGCATAACCATTGTCTGCCTCGTATGGCGTGGCCGTGAACTGATACCCAGCCTGCGCAAAGAATGGCGCTATGGCATGATGGCCGGGTCTATCTCCATATTGGGCTATGGCATGT
>JANQLI010000263.1 GCA_028280675.1 Alphaproteobacteria bacterium | reverse complement strand
GGCCAGCAAGCACAATCAAAAATGGACGTATTGGTCGGGTGCAGTAATTGGAACGACACCAGCGACGGCCGCACCTTCAACCCTATCAGAAGCGAATGCAATGTGTGTTTCCGAGTTCGGTGACGGCTGGCGTGTCGCGCAATTTCATGATGCTCTGAATGAACGCGGTGGCTTCGGTTTTCAAGCGTATGGAAATGTCGGCACACTATCGACTCGCTTTTGGACCGATATTGATGACCAGAAAAACGGCGTATGTTGGGACCGAAGGAAATAGCCTAACAGCTAACGCGATTTGACCGAACTTTCCTTAGACACAGTTCACGCCCGTCTTCAATCAGTGGGGACGGGTGCATTGATCTGCGGCTTCACCGTACGCATCGTCCGCGCAACTTCCTTTGCCGCAAAGTATTGCCAAACAAGCAATAGGGGCGCAGACAATTCGAGAATCATGCTGAGTGTTTGATCCGCGCCACTGACCCCGTAGAGGGTCATCGAAATCATCCGTCCGAGGCCGGACAACAACAGCGTTAAGCAGACGATTCCCAGCGGAACCGATTTGCTTTCCACATCTGGAATGATCCACCAAAGCAATAGTGCATAGCCACCGACAAAGGCGCCTATAGAACGAACGTGATTGTCGAGTTCCGGTGTATTTTGGTGCTGAGAAGAATCGCTGACAGCAGCGCCGAGAGTCATCATACTCAGCGAGACCGAAAGCAAGACAATCGAAAAAACGCCAAGAAAAAGCTGCAACCCCAGTTTCACACCCTTTCTCCCACTTGCCTAACAAGATTCTTTTGTATGTGGATCAGGCCTCGGCATTGTGTCAACCTAAGGGCGAATTACCGACAAAAATATGCCTCCAGGCCGGTTGAAAAACGAATTGAATGGTATGGACCAGAAACGTGACGCGGAGATCGCACCAAACACACGAAGTAGCAACACCTCTTTGTTTTGGATCGCTGTAGGCAGTGTCATCATATTCCTGCTGTATGAAGATAAACTACTCACGGCCTTCATCGAAAACCTAAATCAACCTAACCCCGATCCGGCAAACTTGGTCCCTGTACAGACTAGTGTACAGCCACCCGCGATTGCTTGGGCGTCAATTTTGTTTCTGGCAATCCCTTTTCTCGCCGCGTTCGCGGGGCTTTGGGCTGCGCTGCTATGCGCAAATATTCGCAGCCAGGCCGCTATCTTTACGGCCTATGCATATGTCGTCGCAATGGGCCTTCTTGGAAGTCAAGCGGGATTTCCGTTTTCGGGCTCACTTTGGGAGACAATCAAAGAGCTTTGGTTGCTTGGATTTGTTGCGATCTGCTTTGCCCTTTTTGGACTATGGACCGGGCAATTGAATGCGCTCAACAATCGCGTTCGACGGGCAATCTGGGGGTTTGGCATTGCAGCGCTCCTTGCTCTGGCCCTGCGCATGATCTGGCCGGAATGGCCATTGGCCATTGTGGTTACGTTTTTAGTCCCACATCTTTGTTTGTCGCTCTATTGGATCATCCGGCATATACAAAAAAACACGCGTCGCGCTTATCTTGAATCAGCAGCCGCTTTTCCGAGTTGGATTCTGATGACGTTGATCGTCGTCAGTCAATTCAGTCCAGTTGATGGTACTAACCTCATTTTTGCACCATTCCCAATCCTAGTCGGTGGCGGGGCCTTCATGATGCACGCTGTATATAGCGCACTCCGCGACAACGAGCGCTGGACCGACGCTGTGATCGTGAATCAACAACGGGAGCTTGAGCGGTCTAGTGCCGCACTCCGGGAGGAAACGCGGAAACGTATCCTTCTAGAAGAGCGCGACCGTCTGACTCGTGATGTTCACGACGGTATTGGCAGCCAGTTGCTATCGCTGCTCGTTCTTGTACGTACTAAATCTGTTGACAGCCTGGAAATCGAAGAACAATTGCAAGGGAGCCTGCATGACCTGAGATTGATCGTCGATTCGCTTGATCATGGGGAAGACAATTTTTTATCGGCAATGCAGTCATTCAGGGCACGTATAGCGCCTCAACTCAACGCCGCTGGAATCCGGCTTGAGTGGAAGACAAATGAAGACGTTCTCCACCAAATTCAACTCGATACCCGCTCGGTGCTAAATATCTATCGCTTCCTTCAAGAGGCGGTGACAAATTGTGTTCGACACGCGAACGCAAGCCAGCTGACGGTCGAAATTACGTCTGCTCATCAAACGCAGCTTCTGATAGTTGTTGAGGACGATGGTGAAGGAATCTCTGTTGCCACAGACGAACATAGTGGAAAGGGCCTTGCTAATTTGCGCAAGCGCGCCACTGCTCTAGGTGGTTGCGTGGGTGTCGGCGCGGGCCGCGACGAAAAGGGAACCAGAGTTGAACTGAAGATTCCGATCAAGCGCTTTGATGACAATTCTTCGGCCTAGATGCGCTATTTGTGGCTGAAAAAAAGATCCGCCAGGCGCTTTACGCCAGTGCCAGCGAACATTTCAGTTTTGGAGGCAAGCACTACAAATTTTAGGATGTCGTCATCAC
>JANQLI010000239.1 GCA_028280675.1 Alphaproteobacteria bacterium | reverse complement strand
AAGATAGGCCAGTAATCCGCCAAGGCAGTATCCAATGGTCCCGACTTTTCCTGTGACGGCCTCAAGTCCACGAAGATGATTAAGTGTGACTTGCACATCCTCAATGCCTGTATCGGGATTAAATTTGCCAAAAAGTTCGAAAGCTTGTGCCCATTCTTCCTCTGATTGATCTGTGATCTGAATATTTGGCTCGATGCGCCAGAAAAGATCAGGACAGAGGGTGACAAATCCTTCTGATGCAAAGACATCACAAATATCGCGCATTACTTTGTTTACGCCAAAGATCTCTTGCAGAATAACAAGTCCCGGCCCTGTGCCCTCTGGAGGCAGAGAGAGATAGCTTGAAAAGTCTCCATCAGGCGATGAAAGAGTAACGGTTTGCCCAACCATAAAGCCGCTCCTTTGGGAAAATCAGTGAAGTGTTGTGGCACTTTAATCACCGCCTGCGTGAAAATCGAGTGACTTTCTTTGTCTGAGAGTGCAGATAGGACATAAGAAAACCAAATGACCACAGAGAGATATTGCCATGAAGGTCACTGTCGAATTGGACTGTACCCCAGAAGAATTCCGCCGCTTTATGGGTCTACCTGATGTCACGGAATTTCACGAGCAAATGGCTGAGAAAATGCGTGAGGCCATGAGTGCGGCCAATCCCCATTTTGATATGGATGCGATGATGAAAGCCTGGATGCCACCGCATATGGCAGCGAATGCAGAAAGTATGACGGAACTGCAAAAAACCATGTGGCAAGCAATGATGAGTAGCCTGTCATCGCAAAAAGCTGAAAAAGAATAGCTGCGCGCGTTTGATGCTATTCAAGAGATGAATCTGCAGTAGGATGGTGACAAACCAGGATTCTCATCAAGACCAAGACACGATCTTCGCTTTATCGAGTGGGGCAGGGAAAGCGGGTATCGCGGTTATACGTGTTTCGGGACCGAAATCATCCCAGATTGCGAGGGAAACAACCACAAAGCCCCTCCCCGCCGTGCGCCAAGCAACTTATCGCGTTTTTATCGATCCTCACACCAAAGAGATCATTGATAAAGGTCTTCTTCTTTTCTTTTCCGGACCGCATAGTTTTACCGGCGAAGATCTGGTGGAGTGTCATGTTCATGGTGGGCGCGCTGTTCTGACAAAAATGTTTCAGGTGATTGAGAATTGCGGGGCGCGCCCTGCTGAGGCTGGGGAGTTTTCACGCCGCGCCTTTGAAAATGGCAAATTTGACCTGACGGCTGCGGAAGGCATCGCTGACATCATTGATGCTGAGACGGAGGGTCAGAGAAAACAAGCGCTTCGTCAGATGGAAGGGACGCTTGGGGTGCTTTATGAAGGGTGGCGCGAAGAGATGATGCGTGCGCTTGCCCTCCTTGAGGCCGAAATCGATTTTCCTGATGAAGAGTTGCCGGACGATCTCTCGGATCAGATTTTGCCAGTCCTCGACCATTTGATTGAAGCGATAGGAGAGCATTTAAGCGACCACCATAGGGGAGAGCGGGTACGTGATGGCGTGAGGGTTGCGATTATTGGTCAACCAAATGTTGGAAAATCAAGCTTATTAAATGCTCTTGCTCGACGCGATGTTGCCATCGTCTCGGATATTTCGGGCACAACGCGCGATATTATCGATGTTCATCTTGATTTAGGCGGGATTCCGGTGATTTTGTCGGACACCGCCGGAATTCGTGAGGACGTGGATGTGATTGAGGCTGAAGGCATTCAGCGTGCTGTCACCAAAGCCGAAGAAGCGGATATTCGCCTTTTCGTTTCTGATATTTCACAGCCACAAGCCCGCTTCCCAGCAAACATTCAAAAGCGGTCCGGCGATCTTGCCCTTCTGAATAAAGCTGATTTAATGGATACCCCTGAGTCAGAAGAAGACCATCAGATTGTCATTTCCGCCAAGACGGGATATGGGCTCGATACCCTCCTCAATCATTTAACCGGCCAAGTGAGTGAATTATTCGGTCATTTTGAAAAACCAAGCCTGACCAGACAGCGCCATCGGCGGCACTTAGAGCGGGCCCGTCATGCGCTTATACAATGCCGGGATAATCCGCACCGTGAGGTGTCGCTGCGCGCAGAAGATGTCAGAGCCGCGACCCAAGCCATCGGGGAAATAACCGGCCGGACAGGCGTTGAAGATATGCTTGATCTTGTCTTTTCAGAATTTTGTATTGGTAAGTAATGCAAGACAAAAGTAGTGCTAAGTTTATCTAAGTAGTGTTTCACGTGAAACATTCTCAATGAGATTTCATGACTTGGCAAAAATGCCAATTCGTGTCATGTCACCGGCCTGAAAACAACGACACATGTTTAAGCAGTGCTAAATACCTGACCAATGGTTCATGGACAAACATATGATGTGATTGTCATCGGCGGCGGCCATGCGGGATGCGAGGCGGCGGCGGTTTCTGCGCGTATGGGGGCCAAAACCCTTCTGCTCACGCATAAAATTGATACAATTGGCGAGATGTCCTGTAACCCGGCCATCGGAGGATTGGGGAAAGGGCATCTGGTCCGTGAAGTTGACGCCTTGGGAGGCGTGATCGGCCTTGCTGCGGATCGGGCTGGGATCCAGTTTCGCCTTCTCAATCGCCGCAAAGGCCCTGCAGTACGGGGACCACGTGCCCAGATTGACCGAAAGCTCTATCGTCAAGCCATGCAAAGTCTTTTGCATGAGATTCCAGGGTTGGGTATCCATGCGGCGCCTGCCGAAAATCTCATACTCGATGGTGATTGCGTCAGCGGTGTGAAGACTGGTGCTGGAGACCCTATTTATGCAAAACGTGTCGTCATAACCACTGGCACGTTTTTGCGCGGGGAAATCCACCTTGGCGAAAAGCGGATTCCTGCAGGCCGGGTGGGAGAAGCGCCAGCCATCGGCCTTGCGGATGCCATTCGGGGGTTTGGGTTCCGCATGGCGCGTTTGAAAACTGGCACCCCTGCGCGGCTGGATGGACCGTCCATCGACTGGGAGCGTTTGGAAGTCCAGCCTGGCGATGATACGCCAATCCCTTTTTCCTTTATGACGGATGAGATCACTCAAGATCAGATCCCCTGTCATATCACGCATACCAATGCCGAGACCCATCAGATCATTCGCGATAATTTCCATCGCGCGCCGATGTTTTCAGGGCAGATAGAGGGTGTTGGGCCGCGATATTGCCCCTCGGTTGAGGATAAGGTAAATCGTTTCGCAGACAAAACGAGCCATCAAATCTTTTTAGAACCCGAGGGATTGGACGATGACACCATCTATCCCAATGGCATTTCCACATCCCTGCCAGAGGATGTGCAAAAAGCGTTTCTTGAGACGATCCCTGGGCTCGAAAATGTTCGTGTCAAGCAATATGGCTATGCCATTGAATATGATCATGTTGACCCCCGGGACCTTCTCCCGACCCTCGAGACCAAAAAAATCAAAGGGCTTTATTTAGCGGGTCAGATCAATGGCACGACTGGTTATGAAGAAGCGGCGGCGCAAGGGATCATGGCCGGGATCAATGCAGCGCTGGCGGCAGGAACATCTGAAAAGTCCCAGGCGGATGTCTTTGTTCTCGACCGGTCCGATGCCTATATCGGCGTGATGATCGATGATTTGGTCACCCGTGGCATTTCTGAACCTTATCGTATGTTCACATCGCGCGCCGAATATCGCCTTACCCTTCGGGCGGATAATGCGGATCTCCGTTTGACCCCAAAGGCAAAGGGCATTGGGTCGATTGAAGAGGCGCGTTGGCAGCGGTTTATGGCAAAATCGGAGGCATTGAAAGTGGCGCGATCCACGTTTCAGAAGCGCAATCTGACGCCCAATGAAGCGCACGCCTTTGATCTCAATGTCAATCAAGATGGTCGCCGCCGGGATGCTATGGCCCTCTTAGCTTATCCGGATGTCACTATGGATGACATCATCAAGATTTGGCCAGAACTTGCGGACTTTCCTCAAGACGTGCTTGAGCAGATCGCGATAGACGCCCATTATGCTGGTTATATGGATCGCCAAGAGGCAGATATACTGGCCTTTCGTAAGGATGAATCGGTGAAGCTTCCTGACGACTTAAATTATCGGTCTTTAGGGGGTCTCTCCCATGAAATGTGTGAACGGTTAGAGGCCGTCAGGCCGATGACTTTAGGACAGGCCAGCCGTATTCAAGGTATCACTCCAGCGGCCATTACCCTTCTTCTCGGTCACGTGAAGCGCACCAAGAGCAAAACCAGCGCTTGATTTCTAAAGCAGCGCCTTGATAGAACGGCTTATGCCGCGCTCTCCTCTTCAAGATTTTGGCCCCAAGGCCATCGAGTCTGCCTTCGATGTTTCACGTGAAACACTCGACCTCTTAAAGGTCTATGAGGACGACCTTCTCACCTGGCAAAGGACCATCAATCTTATCGGCCCTGATACGGCAGAAGACGTTTGGCGGCGGCATATCTACGATTCAGCGCAGCTTCTCTCATATATTCCTGCGAGCGTGAAAACCGTTGTCGATATGGGGTCAGGCGCGGGATTTCCGGGCCTTGTGCTTGCTCTTCTTTTGCGGGAAAGGCCAGGCTTAAGCGTTCATTTGATTGAAAGCCATAAAAGAAAAAGCGCGTTTCTTCGCCATGTTATTGGCAAAACACAAACGCCAGCACAGGTTCATACACACCGGTTAGAACATGTGAATATTTCGGATGTGGATCTGGTGACGGCGCGTGCCCTTGCACCTCTGGATCAGCTTCTTAACTACGCTGAGCGGTATGACTCTGGCCATACTTTTTGTCTTTTTTTGAAGGGACAAAATGTAGGGTTAGAATTGACGAAAGCCGCTAAATGTTGGAGTATGAGCATAGAACAGCACCCTAGTCTGTCTGATCCATCCGGAACAATTCTGGTCGTGAAGGAATTTCATCGTGTTTCAAAAGAGGCCTGATCATGATGGTGGCGCAAAACCGCGCACTATCGCTGTTGCCAACCAAAAAGGCGGGGTTGGCAAAACCACGACAGCAATTAATTTGGCGACGGCCCTGGCGGCTGTTGGGCAATCTGTCCTGATTATTGATCTTGATCCGCAAGGGAATGCAAGCACAGGTCTTGGTGTGAGCCAAGCAGAGCGCGAAGTGTCTATTTATAATGTGTTGGTGGATGATATTTCCCTGCGCGATGCGATTGTCAAAACCGAGGTCCCGCGTCTTTCGATTGTCCCGTCGAGTTTTGATTTGTCAGGAGCAGAGCTTGAGTTAAGTCAGATGCAAAGTCGCTCGTTTCGGCTCCGAAATGCCTTGCGTTTGGTCAATCGCGATCGTGAAACCGGTCAAGACCGTTACGATTATGTGCTGATCGATTGTCCCCCGTCCCTCAATCTTTTAACGATCAATGCGCTGGCTGGCGCAGAAGCTGTCCTGGTGCCGTTGCAATGCGAGTTTTTTGCCCTTGAGGGCCTTAGCCAGTTAATGCGGACGATTAATCTCGTGAAACAAAGTCTCAATCCGCATCTTGAGATTCAAGGTGTGGTTCTCACCATGTATGATCGCCGGAACCGTCTTTCTGATCAGGTTGCGGCGGATGTCCGCGATCATCTCGGGACTAAAGTGTATCAAACCGTCATTCCCCGAAATGTCCGGGTGTCGGAAGCGCCATCTCATGGCAAACCGGCCCTTTTATATGATCACAAATGCGCTGGCAGCCAGGCTTATATTCACCTTGCCGGCGAATTGATCCAGCGCGAGCGGGCTGTGCATGCGGCATAAAATAATCAAAGCTTATTTCTTTAAACAGAGTTCAGAAATTTAACGAGCGATCACATGTCAGACGATCAGAAAGGCAAACGGCTTGGGCGCGGTCTTTCCGCCCTTCTCGGCGAAACGGAGTTTGATCCTGCAGAGGTGCCAGGTCCGTCAGATGGCTTGACGATGCTGCCCATCGAGTATTTGCAACGCAATCCAGACCAGCCGCGGCGTCATTTTGATGAAGACGATCTCAACGATCTCGCAAAATCGATTAAGAAAAAAGGCATCCTGCAACCCATTGTCGTGCGGCCATTGAAAGATGAAGCTTCGTCTTATCAAATTGTCGCTGGTGAACGCCGCTGGCGCGCCGCGCAATTGGCGGCCCAACATGAAGTTCCGGTTATTATTAAAGATCTCACGGATTCTGAAACAATGGAGATCGCTTTAATCGAAAATGTTCAGCGTGCTGATTTAAATCCTATTGAAGAAGCCATGGGGTATAAATCGTTAATGGACAACTTTGATTATACGCAAAAACAATTAGCGAAAGATATTGGCAAAAGCCGCCCTCATATTGCCAATATGGTGCGGCTCTTGTCGTTGCCAGATGGAATTCAAAAGCAAATAAGAAATGGCACCCTGTCAGCAGGGCATGGACGTGCCCTTCTTGCCGCTGAAAAACCCGGTGAGCTTGCAGACATTATTGTTGATCAAGGTCTTAATGTGCGCCAAACCGAAGAATTGGTGAAAAAGCCTAAAAAAGCCTCTGCGACCTCCTCCACTTCAAGCGCAACACAGAAAGAAAAAGACGCCGATACGATTGCATTAGAAAACAATGTGTCGTCGATGTTGGGATTGCGAATTGAGATCAACCACCGCGGTGATGCAGGCGGTAATGTTGTCGTCAAATATAAAACACTGGAACAGTTGGATGATATTTGTCGCCGCTTAAGCTCCGACTGATCTTTATGCAGCCCTCCGTGAAGAACGTGCGGCTCTGGCTAATCTTATAAGCGTTTGCGAACAAAGGGCATGGGCTGGCATGCCTGTTGTTTTACAATCTGTTTCGGCATCATAGACAAGGGCCAAGGCGCGCTGGCACCGTCCTTTATTCCATTGTGAGATCTGTGCCTCAAATTCCCGCCGTTTTTGGAAATGAATACGTGGTGTAAGTTTATCGATGGCCGTGCGTCTTGCGTCTCCTTTATCCATCCCGCAATAGACACTGTAAAGCTGTTCAAGGTGCCGGGCCGTGGCGCGCAAAATGCCAACAGGCTGTTCGTTTTGCAGATAACATCTTTCTAAGGTTTTAGTCAGTTTTGCAATGTCGCCGGTTAAAGCCGCGTAAGTCACATCTTGCACATCAATAAGGTTGGCGCTGGCAATTGCCGCATCTATATCGTCTTCTGTGATGTGAGATGGGTTTTGCGTGTCTGTGTGTTTATAAAGGATAAGCTTTTCAATCTCTTGCCGCGTTACGGCGCGGTCACCGCCTAATTGGCGGATTAGTGTTGACAGGACATCATCTGTACAATGAAGATGATTGCTTCGGAATGTATCCTGAATCAGTTGCCGAAGACTGCCCGCATCATCCCGATAACAAGGCAGCGCAACGCCGCGCTTGGCTGTTTCTGCCGCTTTGCGAAGGACTGAGCTGACCTTTAAATCCCCAGCCGTGACGATAATCGTTGCCTCTCCGATGAGCGCGTCTGAATCGATCGCAGCAATAAGCTCTTTAAAATGTTTGCCATATCGATCACTGGTTAAACGCACACATATGACGCGTTCCCCTCCAAACATGGACACGGCGCCATATTCATCGCTGAGGCGCGCCGGGTCGCTTCGGTACTCATCTTCGGTCAGTTCTAACAGCGCAAAAGGATCATCGGTGTTTCCTAAGCGCTTTTGAGAAATCAAATGGCAGCGTTCACGCACCAAACCTTCGTCAGGACCATAGATCAAAATAAAACGGCACCCAGGATCGGGCGCTTTCACAAAATGATCAATATCGCGTCCTTTGAGCCGCACGATAGGGACTCCCTTGCCCTATTGTTTTTCTTGATTGTTGAAATGCATCGCTAAGCGGATTTTCATATCTTCGCTGATTTCGCGCGCCGCGCGATCTTGGGCGTCCTCGCGGGACACAACAGTGGCAAATTGAGAATCGACCACATCATAAGACACAGCAGAGAAGCTTTGGCCTGTATAATCGACTTTGCCTGTCTTCGCATTTGTCAAGTTGTAGGCGACGGTTAAGCGATAGGTATAGCGCGTAACCGAAGCATCCAGGCGTTCCCCGGCGCCGATTTGCCCTTCTCTAATGCGAAAAGCCAGCCGGTAATTCACGTCACCACCGCGCCCGCTAGGCTGCAGTTGATCAATCAGATAATTCCGTAGAATGACACCCAGACGCGAGTTTGACTGCCCAACGGCGATGCCTTCGAGCTCTTCCGTGACGGCTGCGCCATTGGTGAGGTTGCCATATAATGGCTGAAAACCACAGGCGGTCAGAGACCCGAGGAGAGCAACCGCGATCAGAGATTTTATCGTTTTCATCATGCCTTTGCCCCCCAGCGGTTCTTCCCGTCTTTGCGTGTCACTTATAGCACAATATTCACGATACGGTTCGGGACTACAATAACTTTTCGAGGGGTTTTTCCGCCGATCGCCTCTTGTATGCGGTCTTGCGCCAGTGCGCGGGCTTCAACCTCATCATTGGGCAGATCTTTGGCAATGTCCATTTCGTCACGGCGCTTACCATTTACTTGAATAGCAATGGTGATGGCGTCTTCGGTGAGAAGAGCAGGTTCGGCCTCTGGCCATTTTGCTTGAATCACCAAGCCCTCCCCGCCGATATGCTGCCAACATTGCTCAGCCAAATGTGGCATCATGGGCGCGATGAGCTGTGTGGCAAAACCCATGGCTTCACGTAAAGCCCATTGATCAAGGTCTGAGCCGCCGCGCAATTGTGGGGCGGCTTTGCGAATGCTGTTGGTCAATTCATAAAGATGCGCAACAGCACGATTAAAATGAAATGCTTCAATGGCGTCTGTAATCGCGGCGACAGCTTTATGACTGCGTTTACGCAGATCATTCGCTTGTGCGTTCAATTCGCCCTCGGGTTTTGAAGCATTGAGAGAAGGCAAAGCATCATTTTCCGGATCAGCGATTGTTGACCAAAAGCGCTGTACAAATCGCCACGCGCCTTCGACACCGGCTTCCGTCCATTCTACATCTCGTTCAGGCGGTGAGTCGGACAGCATAAACCAGCGCGCCGTATCTGCGCCATATTGATCAATGATACCCTGTGGATCGACAGTGTTCTTTTTCGACTTGGACATTTTTTCTATGGCGCCGATGGTCACCGGTTTGCCTGTTGTGATATGGCTTGCGCTCCGGTCGTTTCCTGAAACGGTGATGCGCACATCATCCGGCGCCACCCAAGCCCCGTCTTCATCCTGATAGGTTTCGTGTATGACCATCCCTTGTGTAAACAAGCCGTCAAAGGGCTCGTCTAATCCGATATGGTTACAGGCTTTCATGGCGCGGGTGTAAAAACGGGCATACAGTAAATGCAAAATCGCATGCTCGACACCGCCGATATATTGATCGACAGGCAACCAATAGTCTACGGCGCTCCGGTCCGTCGGCGTTTCTGCTTTTGGAGAGCAGAACCGAGCAAAGTACCATGAGGAATCGATAAAGGTGTCAAAGGTGTCCGTTTCCCGCTGTGCCGCTTTATTGCAGCGTGGACAGTCCACATGCTTCCAAGTGGGATGACGATCAAGGGGGTTCCCTGGCGTGTCAAATGTGACATCCTTGGGCAATTTAACAGGCAAATCTTTTTTCGGCACTGGAACAGCGCCGCAGTCATCACAATGAACAATCGGTATGGGGCATCCCCAATAGCGCTGCCGTGAGACGCCCCAATCCCGCAGTTTAAAATGAACCGTGCCTTGCCCTCGGCCCATGTCTTCGATGCGCTTGATTATCGTTGACTTGGCTGCTTCAATATCAAGGCCATCAAGGAAATGAGAATTCCCAAGCACCCCGTCTCCGGTGTAAGCGTCATCATCAATGCTGAAGGTGGCGGCGTCTTCACCGGCTGGTATGACCACGGGGAGTACCTCCAGGCCATACTTGCGGGCAAAATCGAGATCGCGCTGGTCGTGGGCGGGGCAGCCGAAAATCGCGCCTGTGCCATATTCCATCAAAATAAAATTGGCGACAAAAACCGGCAATTCTTTTCCAGCGATAAAAGGGTGCTTCGCCGTTAAGCTGGTGCGATAGCCAAGCTTCTCAGCCTTTTCGATGTCTTCTTCACTGGTGCCGCTCGCCTGGCACGCGCGGATGAAAGATTCTAGATCGGGATTGTGCTGGGCAAGCTGTTGGGCGATCGGATGATCGGGGGCTAAGGCACAGAAACTTGCGCCAAATAACGTATCGGGGCGCGTTGTATAAATTTCTAAACCTTGTTTAGGCGCGCCGTCTCCAACAAGTTCAAACGTCATGGACAAGCCTTCAGAACGGCCAATCCAATTGGTTTGCATGGTCACTACTTTTTCTGGCCAGCGCTTTAATGTTGCAAGATCGTTGAGCAAGTCATCCGCCAGATCAGAAATACTGAGGAACCATTGCGAGAGTTTGCGCTTTTCAACGACAGCCCCAGATCGCCAGCCTTTGCCATCAATCACTTGTTCATTGGCGAGGACGGTTTGATCCACCGGGTCCCAATTCACGCTGGCTTCTTTGCGATAGGCGTACCCATTTTCGAGGAAGTCGAGAAACATGGCTTGCTCATGCCGGTAATAGTCCGGATCACAGGTCGCAATCTCGCGAGACCAGTCAATCGCAAAACCCATGGCTTTTAATTGCGCGCGCATTGCATCGATATTGGCGTAGGTCCAAGTTGCCGGGTGGGTGTTCCGCTCCATCGCGGCATTTTCCGCAGGCATACCAAATGCGTCCCATCCCATCGGATGCAGCACGTTATATCCTTGCGCTAACTTATAACGAGCAAGCACATCGCCCATGGCATAATTGCGCACATGACCCATATGGATTTTCCCCGAGGGATAGGGAAACATCTCAAGCACATAGTATTTGGGGCGATCAGAATTTTCGTGGGCTTCAAAACAGCCGTGTTCAGTCCAAGCAGCTTGCCACTTCGGCTCACTCTCCTTGGCGTTATATCGAGTCATATGGATAGGTCCATGGCCTGTCAGTGTTATGCGACGCGGGCGGCTTGGCCAATCAGCCGTTTACGTATTTATATGGCGCGATGTGTGTGAAAAAGGCAAGTGAGTAACGCGGAAAGATCAATCCCCAAGGGAATCGATCCGCAACTGACGCGCGCGGGTGAGGATGGCATTTTCAATATCAATCGCGGTTGCGGCGTTGACTGGCGCGTCTGTCCATGTACTGCCGCGTTTTTCCTGGCGGAAGACGGCGACCTTGATGCCATCGGCCCGCAGCCGCTGATCGAGAATATAGACCGTCACCTTAAAGCGTTCCCCTAAAGCGTTCGGGTCTTCATGCCAGTCTGATATAATCACACCGCCAAATGGATCTGCCGATTGCAGTGGCATAAAATCAATTGTGTCGAGTGACGCGCGCCATAAGTAACTGTTCACACCGATCGCTACCGCCGGTTCTTTTTCGTCTCCGCCGCCAAAGATATTAAAGCCGCCATCAAAAAAACCGCCGCGCTCACGGTTTCCGGACTGCTGTGGGGCAGAGACGCTGTTGTCGCTGCTATCATTGGACCCGCATGCGCTCAACAGCGTGAGGCTCGTCAGGGCAAGGGTGATTACGGTGACTCGAGCTAAGTGATTGACTGTCATAAAAGCACTCATTTTCGCGGCAGGCCCATTTTGAATTTTATGTGAAACACATTCCTATGAACTGACTTAAGAGATTTTCGTATTTTGCTCAATATCTTATTACAGAAATCCACGAAGAAAGTCTGGTTGATCGTGTGCAAGTGCGAATAGATGTTAGGCGCAGGACGGGCGAATGATGCTGCGCCGCACAAAAAATGTTGCGTGACAAAGCCAAAGAGGTGAGATCGTTGCCGCAATAAACCAAATATTAATACTTAATAACAAAGGGTTAACATTAACCATATGTGTCGTTTATGCATCATTTGCGGGAATTGTGCATCTGCGAGTTAACCCTTACCTTGTGAGCTCCACCCCCCTTCGTCTTAGATGGCTGACCTGAGGCGGGGGTGCGGCACCTTATCTCTGTAATCGTCATTTTGCTCCCCAAGACCATCATCTGCTCTGCGTATCTGGGTGTCTCAGACCGTCTTACTGACATGCATCAAGGGGAACATTATGAAAAATGTATTGTTAAGATCTGTGGCTGTTATGGGCGTGAGCGCTTTTGCTGGACACGCGGCAGCGCAGGAAATGGAACTCAATCTCTCAGGTTTCTATGTCGGGTCGCTTGGATATATCGATGGTGACTTGGGATCGTCATCGCGGGATTACGCCACGGGATCGGATTCTGAAATCCATATCGACGCCAGCACCATTCTCGACAATGGACTTGAGATCGGATTTCACGCCGAAGCCAAACTGGAAGAAGATTCCGCCAGCAATGATGGCGATTTCATTGAAGAAAAGTTTGTCTATTTCCAAGGTGTCTGGGGCCGCTTGGAGTTCGGTGATCAAGATGGCGTTGCCGATCAAATGGCGATTTATGCGCCCACGCTTTTTCGTGGCAATACCGTTAATGATGCTGAGCTCAGCTTAACAAGCCTGAATAGCATTAACACGGTGACAACGATCTGGAATGGCGGCGATGATTTTGCCACCAAGATCAACTACTTCACACCGCGCATTGCGGGGTTCCAGGCAGGCCTGTCTTTTACACCGGATCAGGCGCAAGGTGGATCTAACTTCGATTCACTTTTTGATACGCTGTACGATGAGTCCATTGAATTTGGCGTCACCTATATGGGCGAGCTTGCGAATGACGTGAATGTGGGCTTGAGTGGGACGTACCTTTCTGCAGATAGCGGGTCCACCTCCCTCGATCCACAATCTTATTCTGTCGGCGCCAATGTCGCGACCGGTGGGTTTACCTTTGGCGCGTCTTATAAACAGAGCGAAGACCTCACCAGCGATCTCTCGATGGCGGGTTTTGCGAATGAATACACCGCTTGGGATATTGGCGGTATCTATGAAACCGGCGCGTGGGGTTTCCAGCTAACCTATGCGG
>JANQLI010000209.1 GCA_028280675.1 Alphaproteobacteria bacterium | reverse complement strand
GGCTTTCAGCGCTTTATTGAAATTTGGACCAGTATTCCAACGCTTTATCTCATTATTATCATTGCGGCGTTTTTCGAACCGACCTTTTGGATCTTGCTTGGCATTCTCTTGTTGTTCAGTTGGGTGTCGCTTGTCGGTGTGGTGCGGGCCGAATTTTTGCGCGCGCGGAACTTTGAATATGTGCAAGCGGCGCGGGCTTTGGGCGTGCGCAATACGGTGATCATGTTCCGCCATTTGCTGCCCAATGCCATGGTGGCGACGTTGACCTTTATGCCGTTTATTTTGAACGCCTCTATCACGACGCTGACATCCCTTGATTTCCTTGGCTTTGGGTTGCCGGCAGGATCGCCGTCGCTAGGGGAGCTTTTGAAGCAAGGTAAAGAAAACCTGCAAGCGCCTTGGCTCGGCATTACATCGTTTTTTGTCATTGCGATTATGCTCTCGCTGCTGACCTTTATCGGCGAAGCGGTGCGCGATGCGTTTGATCCCAGAAAGACGAGGGGGTAAACGCAGATGGCCGAACCGCTTCTCGATGTGAAAAACCTTTCCGTGCATTTCCGGTCCGATGGCAACATCACCGAAGCTGTCCGCAACATCTCCTTTTACATCAATCGCGGCGAGACGCTGGCGCTGGTTGGCGAATCCGGCTCTGGCAAGTCGGTGAGCGCGCTCTCTGTCTTACAGCTCTTGCCTTATCCCACAGCCAGTCACCCCTCGGGGGAAATTTGGTTTGACGGCAAGGATTTGATGACAGCGAAAGAGCCGCATTTGCGCAGTGTGCGCGGCAACAAAATTTCGATGATTTTTCAAGAGCCGATGAGCGCACTTAATCCCCTGCACACGATTGAAAAACAGATCGGCGAAATTCTCGAAGTACATCGCGGTTTGCGCGACACAGAAGCACGGGAGCGCACGCTTGAGCTCTTGCACAAAGTGGGTCTTCCGAATGCGGACCGCCGCCTTGGCGCTTATCCGCATCAATTGTCTGGTGGGCAGCGGCAGCGGGTGATGATCGCTATGGCGCTGGCCAATGAGCCGGACCTGTTGATTGCCGATGAACCGACCACGGCGCTGGATGTCACCGTGCAAGCGCAGATTTTGAAACTGCTCAAAGATTTGCAAGCGGAATTTGGCATGGCGATCCTGATGATCACCCATGATTTAGGCATTGTGCGTAAAATGGCGGACCGCATTTGCGTTATGACTGATGGCGAGATTGTCGAACGCGGCGACACGGAAGAAATCTTTACTGGCGCGCAAGAAGACTACACCAAGCATTTGCTGGAAGCCGAACCCAAGGGGGAGCCGACGCCTGCCGACCCGGATGCAGAGGTGTTGCTACACAGCGAGAACTTGCGTGTGTGGTTTCCTATCAAAAAAGGCGTGTTGCGCCGCACAGTTGATCACGTCAAAGCGGTGGATAATATTTCGCTGAGCTTGCGGGCGGGGCAGACTTTGGGCGTTGTCGGCGAGTCGGGATCGGGGAAAACCACGTTAGGCCTCGCGCTCCTGCGTTTGATTTCAAGCGAAGGGCACATTGTTTATGACGGCCGCGATCTGCATGAATACGCGTTCAATGATATGCGCCCTTTGCGCCGTGAAATGTCGATTGTGTTTCAAGACCCTTATGGTTCACTCAGCCCGCGCATGTCGGTAGGGTCGATCATCATGGAAGGCTTGGAAGTGCACGGGCTTGCCCCGCAAGGGGAGGCGCGGCGGCAGGCCATTACCGCAGCTTTGGAAGATGTCGGCCTGGATGGGGATGCGCAAGACCGCTATCCCCATGAATTTTCCGGTGGCCAGCGGCAACGCATCGCCATTGCCCGCGCTATTGCGCTCAAGCCAAAATTTATCATGCTGGATGAACCGACAAGCGCACTTGATATGTCGGTGCAAGCGCAAATCGTCGATCTGTTGCGCGACCTCCAACAGCGTCATGACCTGGCGTATTTGTTTATCAGTCACGATCTCAAAGTCGTGCGCGCCATGGCGAATGATTTGATCGTCATGAAGCAGGGCAAGATTGTTGAGCAAGGCCATGCCCACGCGCTGTTCCATAACCCGCAGACGGAGTACACCAAAGCCCTGATGGCGGCTGCCTTTGACCTCGAAGCCGCCGAAGAGGGGATTGTGGCGACGTGATGGTTGGTTTATACGGTAAGCTTAAGTAAGCCTGCCGCAGTCAGTTTTGCTTCGGCTTCTTCATAGTTTGTCACTAAGTTTTTAGAGCTTTCGATAATTTTCTTCGTTGGCGTGCTAAGGTTTGTGCGCTCAACACCCAGAAAATCTTGGAGATTGTCAAATGTCGTCT
>JANQLI010000176.1 GCA_028280675.1 Alphaproteobacteria bacterium | reverse complement strand
AGGTAAAGGACCAGCGCCAACAGAAACAGCCGCAGCTCCTAAATTTGAAATCGATGATCGCTTACCCGTTTATACCGCCCTTTATGCAAAAGCCCGGCTGCTTGATGATATGGCGCAGGCCAACGTTGATCGATTAGGTGTCGCGGCCTGTCCAGATACAGGGGCGAGCGCAACACAGGATTCCGACGGTGATGGACTTGCGGATGCGTTTGATGGCGCCCCAAATGACGGGCAAGAGTTTGTTGTTGATCGCAACAATGATGGTTATTTTGATATCTGCCATGTCCAACAATTGCAGGCCATTTATACCTTTACCCAAGGAGTGGGCGATGGACAGCAGGTCTCCCGTTTATTGGATCGGCGTTTAAAACGGGATTACCAATTGGCGCGCGATATTGATGGGTCCGCATTAGAGCTGTTTGAGCCGATCGGCAATTGCGGCGCGGCAAACAATTGCATGATCACCCTCGATAAGTTTGGCTACAGAGGCACATTTGATGGACGTGGCTTCACCATTCGCAATCTCACAGTCAACAAACCGGAACAAGGAGGCGCCGGTCTCTTTGGTGTGCTGGGCACAAATGGCGTCGTCATGAATCTCAATCTCGAAAATGTCGAAATCACAGGACGCGGCGGAGTTGGTCTTGCTGTGGGATCTAATTTTGGTGTTGTCTATGGTGTGAGCGCATCTGGCAAGGTAACCGGCTCGAATGCTGTAGGTGGTTTGGTTGGTGGCAATGCCGGTCTTGTGGTGCATTCTGATGCTAAAGCCGAAGTCTCTGGTGAGAAAGCGCTTGGTGGTCTTATTGGCGATATGAATGGTGCTGTGTTTTACAGCTCCGCACAGGCTGATGTGAATGGGGTCAAGGGACTTGGCGGTCTCGTTGGTCTCAACACGTATGGATATATTCTCAGTTCCTACTCCACCGGCAAAGTGGCGGGTATTGATAATGTCGGTGGTCTTGTCGGCGTTAATACGGATGCAGATGTTCTCAACTCCTATTCCTCTGCTGAGGTTCAAGGAACCTCTTTGAATGCCGCAGGGCTTGTGGCGTTTAATTCCTATAGCCGCATCAAGAGTTCTTATGCGCGTGGACGGGTTTCCGGGAAAAAATCCGTGGGCGGTCTCGCTGGCACCAATAACGGATTAATCCTCAATAGCTACGCAACGAGTGCCGTTAGCGGTGATGAAGATGTCGGAAGCGTCTTTGGTACGGGTCATGTGGAAGGTGAAATCACACAGGTCTTCAGTGAAAATGATGCACCGTCATCTTTTGATAAATTGACAGGTGTTTCATCTGGCTGGATGCCAGAACAGCCGCCCATGACAGATCTGCTTGCGTTTTACTGTGACAGTAATCGTAACGGATTTATCGATTTTGGAGAGCGCTCACCGATAAACACGGTATGGGATTTTGGGATCGATGGCGAAATGCCAGTGGTCAGGTGCACGCCTGATGGTGTGATGGGGCAGCGCCCAAAATATTTAAGAGAGGGAACACAATGACACTCACTGCAATGACCAAATGTCTGATGGGCGGTGCGGCTTTGCTGGCGGCGGCGTGCGCATCAGTGTACGCGGAAGAAGAGGCCCGCATCTCTACCATGACCCCCTTTGAAGATGGGGACATTATTGTTGCAGCCACCGTGATGGACAATCCCGATGATGACCATGCGGGCACCGGGCGGCTTTTACAATATGACGCTGACTTGAATGAAAAAGGCGTGCTGTGGGTTGAAGGCACGACGCATAAAATTGGCGGGATGATTTTTTCACCCGATAAAATTCTTTATGGGTTTGCGCAGTTGACACCGCAAATGCTGGAGGTGGATTCGGCGACAGGTCAACAATTGCCCCTGCGCAATTATGATGATCATCGCTCTTTTAGCTCGATCACGTTCGGGAAAGATGGATCTGTTTATCTTGGTGAGCACTTAATGGGCAAAGAAACCAGTAACCCTATGGTGACGACAAAATTTAATTTGCTGCCTGGGACGGATAAAATCGGCGATGGCCATATCTTCCGTTACAATGCGGATGGCGATTTGATCAAAGTCTATGAGACAAAAGCCGGTGGCGGTCTTGGTCCCATGCTCGCCGTGACAACGACTATTTTGACAGATGACGATACGCGGATGATTTATACATCAGAAACCGGTCAAAAAATTATGCAATATGACTTGGTGAATGACACACAATTGCCGGACCTTGCTAACTTCGCAGAGGATGAGCGTGTCGGCATGGTGATTAATGTCTCACCGCTCAGTGAAGGGCGTATGATGTTCAGCACTGGCGCCAGCGTAGTGGTGATAGATGATACGACCGGTGAATTTATCCGTGAATATCCCTTCGAGACATATGGATGGGCTGCGCTTGCACCAGGTGTTGATGGCGAACACATCATTGTCGGGAACTTTATGGACGGCGATATTGTCAAGTTACGTCTCTCTGATGGAGAAATCGTCAAGCGAAATAATATCGGGCAACGTGAATCGTTGTCTGGCATTGCGCAATTTCCAGGATAGAGGGTGAGATGAGACGTGCATTTGTTTTAATACTGTTGGCGACGGCGCTCACTGTTATGTCACCTAGCGCGTCTTTCGCAATGGGTGAGAAAGAGGAAACGGCCGTGAAACGGATCGTCCTCATTGGCGCGACAGCGCGGTCTGGCCGCGAAATCATCCGCCAGGGTTTGGAACAAAATTATGAAATTGTCGGGCTTGCGCGATCACCGCATAAGATCACAACAGAGCATCCCAATCTCACAATGGTGAAAGGGGATGTGCGCGATCAAGCAACGTTAGAGGCTGCCATGTCCGGTGATGAAGTGGTGGTGTCTGTGTTTGGCTTTCCCACCCCTGATAACCCGATGGCTGAAATCGGTGAGGTCGATCTTTATACCGTGGGCGTGAGGAACCTTCTTGCCGCCATGAAAGCGAAAGGAAATACGCGCCTCATTTACACCAGTTCGACAGGTGTGGAACGGCGTAACCCGAATCCGATCAAACCTGGCCCCGAAGCCAGTATGGCAGAGATGTGGCATTGGAATGCACGCCATCTCTATACGGATATGGCGGAAAGTGAAGAGATGGTATTTGACAGCGGCGTCGAAGCCATTGTGTTGCGTCCTGGCTTTATGGTGGAAGAACCTGCACGGGGTGATATGAAAATCACCACTCAAGGAGATACGCCTGAATCGCGGATTATCACCTATGCGGATTTTGCAGCTTTCATCCTCCAGCAAACAGATAGCGATGAATATATTGGTGAAGCGCTTGGGATGTTCTCCGATACCAAATTGCAATTCGGCGTCAATGTGGATTTTGAGGCCGAAGTTGAAAAAGCAAAAAACCGTAAAACACAATAGAAAACTGGAGTAAAGCACATGACAACAAAGTCAAAATGGAAACAGATTGCCTCTTCCGCTGCACTCCTTTCCTTGGGAATTGCGATTGGATCGATGGGGCAGAAGCTTGGCGCGCACGATAATGACGCGATACTTGACCCCACCAATCCTTATACTGAAGTGATCAAGACATCGGAAGCCGCTTTTATGAAGCGCGAGATTGAAGGCGCAATAGAAAATCTTGATGAAGATTATGTGCTCTTTGATATTAAAGATGAAGGTGCTGTGGCGCGTATGCGCGGGAAAGAGAATGTACGTCAAATACTCGGCGGTTTCTTCGAGATGGACACTTCTTGGACGGATTCACGGGTCGAGCGGTATGGGTTAATCCATAACATCCTAGTGCAGGTTGAGCACGATACCTTTGTCAAAGACGGTGTTGAGACGACGATCCCTTCGCTTATCGTGTTTGAGCATCGCAATGGCAAACGCTGGCGGGAATGGCGCTTTAGTCCGCGTGACCGTTGATGTCGTTGATGTCTTCCTCAAGCTCGACCGGCGGCCATGTCGTCCGCTTGGTCCATAGCATCGCTTTTTCCATCACAGCGGCATAATCAGGATCTTGATACGCCGTCGCGGTGTGTCCCATAGCCGAATAAAAGACGCGTCCCTCGCCAACCTGGTGCACCCACATAATAGGGTGGTCTTTTCCCATGGCTGATTCTTCGGGGTTATAGGACATTTCATTAAGACGCGCTAAAATTGTCACGCCTTTGCCACGGGGATTGGTGGAAAACCCGAACCACTCATCTTTGCGCGGCCATCTCTTTGGCAGGTGATTTGTGATCGGGTGCAAGCGATTTGTGACGATGACCTTTGCGCTTTGAACTTGCTGTTCTTGAGGGGCGCCTAAATAGTCTGCCCTAATAACGTTCTCGACAAACCACGGCCAATCGTCATGAGACCCGTCTCCTGCTGCGTGTAGCGCCATAAACCCACCGCCCTCTTCGATATAGGCGCGCAGAGCATCTTTTTGCAATTGTGTCAGCACTTGTCCTGTCGCGTTGTTCCATACCACAACAGAAAAGCGTTCGAGGTCTTCTTCGTTAAAGATGGCGCCATTTTCAGTGATGTATATGGCCCATTCATTCTTGTTTGCCGCAGTGCGGAACACATCTGCGGCAGCGGTAATCGCCTCATGATGACGCCAGCCACTGGTTTTTGAAAAGACCAGGACAGCCGGAAGGGTGATCTCATCACCCAGGATTGGGCGCTCCACATCCATATTCGGTGGGGAAAACATGTGCAGTTGCTTGTGCAATCCTGTGCGCATAAACAGGATGATGCCTGCGCCTAGCAGGCTCACGAGCAAAATGCTGACAAATTTCACAAAGTTTCCCAACCAATGTCTCCGAAATAAAACGCTACAATAACTCAGCCCGCCAAGTGAGAGGAGCCTTTTTGCTGTGCCGTTAACCCTGTAGTTGCTTGAGAAAGGAGAGATAATTCTTGGCCAACGCTTTTTTCACATCAAGCGATACCATCATGGTATCGCAAACATGGACAGGGATACCGCAACTGTCCTCAATTGCGGCAGCTTGATCGGCGTCTTGTATGTCAATCACAAAGCCATCCAATAGGCCTCGGTAATGCTGGGCGACTGTCAAGGGTGTTGAGGGCTGTTGTAATTCGCTCATCATTTTTGCGGCGGGCCCTTTAATGGCCATGCCTTTGACGATGGGGGACACGGCAATGACTGGCGCCGGTGATGCTGTGATCGCATCGCGCATACCCGGTAAGGATAGAATCGGGTCTATGCTCACGTAAGGGTTAGAAGGGCAGAGGACGATTCCTGTCAGTTTTAAATCTTGCAGTAAGGTGAGGACTTCCGGATTTGGTTCTGCAGCGTCAATGCCTTGGAAATGAAACCCTGTC